>NZ_CALFIG010000161.1 GCF_937876455.1 uncultured Flavobacterium sp. | reverse complement strand
AAAAATTGAAACTTGGGGCTTACCTATTTCGGAAGCCAGACACTATGACAAACCTTTAATTTTAGCCAATGAACCCTATGCTAAAGAAACATGTGGTACTTATGAAAAGGTTTCTTTTTTTAATGTTGACGATGCTGAAAAATTAGCACAACTTATTACTGATTTTACAAATAAAAACCTTATATTTGAAGGAAATAGTGCTCCAAATATTACTAAAAAATCACTTAAAAACTGGAAAGAATTATTTGATTATATCTTAAAAAGGTAAGGCTATGGCGTTTTTTTCAGTAATTATTCCTTTATACAATAAGGAAGCCTACATTCAACAAACTATCGATAGTATTTTGAATCAATCGTTTACGGATTTTGAATTGATTATTGTTGATGATGCCAGTACAGATGATAGCTTAGTACTTGCAAAAAAATACACCTCTGAAAAAATAATTTTTATTGAACACGCTAAAAACAAAGGTTTAGCCGCCACAAGAAACACAGGAATTAAACAAGCTTCGTCTTCATACATTACTTTCTTAGACGCAGACGATAGTTGGAAACCTAATTTTCTTCAAACCATACATGAATTAATTACTGGTTTTCCTGAAGCCCGAATATTTGCCACAAACTATGAAGAAAGTTGGAAAGAGAACACCCGTATTCCTCATAATGGCGCGGCTAAATTAGAAAAGAATTTTAAGGGTTATATTGATTTTTTTTCCTTAAATTTAGGACAAGGTATTTATTGTCATGGTAGTGTTTGCTTTCACAAAGAAGTATATGAAAAAATAGGATTGTACAATCAACACATTGAATTTTCAGAAGACATAGACTTAAACATTCGGGCTAATTTTCATTTTAAATTAGCTTATAGTACAAAAAGAGAAATGCGTTATTCCATGGCGATTTCAAATCAAATTACTAGAAATTCTATTTTAAACAAAAGCATTCCAGATTATTCGTTATATACAAATTGGGAAAAACATTCGATTACGTTTAAAAAGTATTTAGATTTTGAACGCTATGTATTGGCTAAAAAATTAAAAAAATCTAAAGATCATAGATGGAAAAGAATAGCGAAACAAATTAAGTTAAAAAACATAAATTGGAAGCAAAGACTACTTTTACAAGCGCCCGTTTTTGTGCATACTATACTTGATTCACTAAAGTCTTTGTTACTAAAATTTGGTATAAAAGCAACTACTTATTAAGTTGGGATTCTTTGAATTCTTTATAATTTCGAATGTAGTCTTTTTCATCATATACTTCAGAAGCTAGAACCAAACAAACCGCTCCAGACGAAAAATTTTCGAGCTCTCTCCACATATTATTTTCAATTAAAAGTCCTCTGTCAGGTCTATTCAACGTAATGGTTTGTTTATTTTTACCATCTTTTACTACAACATCAAAACTTCCTGAAATTGCGATTAAGACTTGTTTCAATTTTTTATGTGCATGCCCACCTCTTTTGGCACCACTTGGCACATCAAACAAGTAATACACACGCTTAATTTCAAAAGGAATGGTATCGTTTTCTAAAACACCTATATTCCCTTTAGTATTCGTTATTTTTGGTATGTCAATGAATTGTATTTGCATTGTTATGACTTTCTAAATAAATGTTCCCATTGTTTTCCGATTTCAGTAGTATCAAACTTCCGAACACTTAGTTTTGCATTTGATTTACAATGTAAATATAAGGTTTTATCTTCAAATAGTGTATTCAAAGCTTGAACTAAAGCTTGGGTATCTTGATTTTTTACTAATAATCCATTTTCAAAATTATGTATTATTTCACTCGGCCCTGATAGATAATCATAAGAAATAACTGGCGTTCCACACGCTAAAGATTCTAAAATTGACATGGGTAATCCTTCATATTTACTTGTTGAAACTGTAAATAGAGCCTTAGCATAATATGCAAAAGGATTCGTAATATGGCCTTCAAAACTTATTTTATCTGTTAAACCTAACTCTTGGACTAACTCTTGAAAAGTAGTTTTTAATTTTCCTTCACCTAATAAACACAATTTAATGTTGTTTTTTGGTAAAACTGATGCGGCATACGCTTTAATTAACACATCAAATTGCTTAATATTTCCATGCATACTTCCTACCGCTAAAATAAAAAGACCTTTATTTTCAATTGGTTCTTGGGACTTCAAAAAAATATTCTCAACATCTAATGGATTGTAAATCGTAGTAACTTTGTCTATTGTATAGTCTTGGCGCAGTAATTTTTCAATCTCATGCGAAACAGTTATAAATCTGGTTTGCTTAGGATACAATAGTTTTGTTGCTATTTTTGAACTTGGAAAATAAGAGGACAAATGATAACTATGAATCGTTTGAATATAATTTTTATACACAAAACGGTGTAAAATAAATTCTTGCCAATAGAATTCTTTAGTTCTAAAATCAATAATAAAATTAAATTTTTGTTTTTTTAAGTAAGATGCTAGAACTGTGAAGCGTTTATATCTACTCCACAAACTATTTGTGGCATCTTTTAACGTTTCTAAATGCAATACGTTACCCGCATGTTCATACACAATTTTTCCAGAAAAAACAACGTGATGCACTTCATACCCTTGCGCAACAAAATACTTTGACAACTCTGCAGCTACACGCTCTGCCCCACCATCGGAAAGGGTTACGGTTACTAAACATATTTTTATTTTTGTTGCCAAAGGATTCAAAGCAATGCTAATTTTAACAAATATAAAAATAATCAAGTAACTAAAGTGATTATAGGTATTTTTTATAATTAATTGTATCTTTGAATCTGTTAATTTTACAGAAATATGACCTTCATAAAGACTACTGAGCAATCATCAAAATATGAGTATTTAGAGCACATGTCTGTTCAAGAATTGCTTTCTAATATCAATAAAGAAGACCAAACCGTTCCACTCGCCGTTGAAAAAGCCCTACCACAAATAGAAGCCTTAGTACAAGAAATTGTTGCCAAAATGAAAATTGGCGGCAGATTATTTTATATAGGCGCTGGCACTTCCGGTAGATTAGGAATTGTAGATGCATCTGAATGTCCGCCGACTTTTGGTGTACCGTTTGATGTAGTCATTGGTATTATTGCTGGAGGAGATGAAGCCATTAGAAAAGCTGTTGAATTTGCAGAAGACGATACAAAGCAAGCGTGGAAAGATTTGCAAAAATGGAATATAACCGAAAATGATGTAGTGATAGGCATTGCAGCTTCGGGCACTACACCTTATGTGCTAGGAGGATTAGAAAAATGTAACGCAAATCACATTCGCACGGGAGGTATAACGTGTAATGCGGGTAGCCCTTTAGCCTTAACCGCTAACTACCCTATTGAAGTAGTTGTGGGTCCTGAATTTGTTACAGGAAGTAGCCGAATGAAAGCGGGTACTGCACAGAAATTAGTTTTAAATATGATTTCAACGGCCACGATGATTCAACTAGGGAAAGTTAAAGGCAATAAAATGGTTGATATGCAACTGAGTAACGTAAAATTAATTGACAGAGGTGTGCGCATGATAATGAGTGAAATCCCTGTTAGTTATGACGAAGCAGCTGCACTTTTAAACGAATTTGGGCAAGTAAGAGCAGCTATTAACCATTATAATTCAAACCTATGACAAATAAAACCGTTTTAATGAAAGGGGTAAAATATTTATCAGGTTCACTCCCCCTTTTATTTTTAGGGCCTGTATTTATTAATAGTTGTTTTAAAAATCAAGGTCATCCATTATACCCTTACCTTTTGGTATTGGCTATTTTAATTTGTGTTTATGCCGTTTATTTAGGATTTAAAGGCGTAAAAACCATTGTAAGTAGCATGTTTGACAAACACTAATTACCTAAAAATTTATTCATCTAAACCTAAAGAG
The DNA here is from genome assembly GCF_937876455.1 of uncultured Flavobacterium sp. Classification (GTDB taxonomy): domain Bacteria; phylum Bacteroidota; class Bacteroidia; order Flavobacteriales; family Flavobacteriaceae; genus Flavobacterium. Next base: position 4,530 of record NZ_CALFIG010000161.1, on the reverse strand, counting down.
AATTGAAAAAAATACTATACTCACTCTTTTTACTGTCTTTGTTTTCTTGTTATGAACAAGAGCGGAATTGTATCGCATTCAAAACAGGAAAATTTACTTCTGAAACAACGGTTGAAGGTAAAAAATACAGCTCTACTTTTGAGCGTAACGATAGCATTCAAATAGAAAATTTTTCCAATAAAATAGACACTTTCACTATTCGATGGATAAATGATTGTGAATATATTTTAGAAAATGTAAGACCTACAAATAGAGAAGAAAAAAAAGCAGTTCATGTTAAAATATTGAATAGCAAAAATTTAACCTATAACTTTGAATATTCTTTTGTAGGCGATGTCAAAAAACAACGGGGAACTGTAACAAAAACAAAGTAGTTACGTATAATTAATTATCATAAATAATATAAATATTAAATGGAACTTTTATCAAACCCAAATGCTTGGATCGCCCTTCTTACTTTAACTTTTTTAGAAATTATATTAGGAATTGACAACATTGTTTTTTTATCAATTGTGTCAGGTAAATTAAAAGCGGAGGAACAACCTAAAGCACGAAGAATAGGTTTATTATTGGCAATGGTCTTTAGAATAATTCTATTATTTGGAATAACATGGGTGATGGGCCTTAAAGAATCTTTTTATGATTTTGATTGGAATATTGTGTCAGGCGGTATATCTGGTCAAAGTATAATCGTATTTGGTGGGGGATTATTTTTGCTTTACAAATCGGTTTCTGAAATTCATCATAAATTAGAAGGCGAAGAAGAAGGTAATTCAGGGAAATCAAGTAACACATTAGTTTCAGCCATAATTCAAATAGCCTTACTCAATATTGTTTTTTCATTTGATAGTATATTAACCGCTGTTGGTTTAGTAAGCGGTGCAGAGCCGCCTGTTGGTTTTGGACCTACAGGAGCATTAGAAATTATGATTGCGGCAATTATTATTTCAATTGTTATCATGTTAATTTTTGCAGGCCCTGTAAGTAAGTTTGTAAATGAACATCCTACTATTCAAATACTAGGACTTTCATTTTTAATATTGATTGGTGTTATGTTATTAGCAGAAGGTTCTCATTTAGCATCTATAAAATTCTTTGGTGAAAACGAAGTACATAGTATCCCTAAAGGCTATCTTTATTTTGCTATTTTCTTTTCATTATTTGTTGAATTTTTAAACTTAAAAATGAAAAAGAATACAAAACCTGTTCAGTTACACAATAATACTATTTTGGACGAAAAATTAAAAGATGAAGATTTTATGAATTAATTCCTGATTTACTACATACAAAAAAGCCCTTCATGTGAAGGGCTTTTTTTTACTCTAAACTCAATGTGATTTGTCCGTCGTCATCAAGTTGAATATCTATATCTTCAAAAGAAGGCGTTTCTGACTCTAAATTTTCAGTTGGAGCTTCTTCCTCTTCAATAGGTTCTTCAAACGGTAAGGGCTCTAACAAATTGATTTGTTTAACCTTATCTGTAGTTAATTGATTACCCAATGCTTTAATTCCTTTTACAGCAATAAATTCTTCTAAATTAACCAATTGATTTTCTTTTTGAATGCCTTTAACTTTTGCAAAAATTACCTCAGCCATAGGTTTCCAATCTGTTGAAACAATTTCTAATTGAGACTTTTCGTGTTCGGTAATAAATATTTCTTCTTTATTTTCATTTTCCACTAAAAATCGTTTAATGAAATAGCGTTCTTTTTCTCCATCATAATAGATTGCCGAAATAGGTTTATTACTATTCCATTTTTCCAACACAATCATGTCTTCCTCAAAGTGTGTAGTTAACTCTGGGATGATGGTTTTCAATTTTCCTGATTGATTAATAATAAGTAATCTATCATTTGGCTTAAATTCGCCTAACAGCTCCCCTCTTCCATCGACATTTAAGCGCTGAACCGTATCGTCAAACCAAATTTTACGTGGGCGTAATGTTGAAATACCTTTTTCTTTTAACTCTATTTTTTTAATTGGATATTTAGTAACCGTATTTCCTTTTGATGCTCTGCCTTTAATCATGATTTCGGCAAAATCCATATCCCACTTCAATTTTTTCACACTACCCACTTGACGTAGCAATATCGTAATTACTTCGGCTTCACCATTTGGATTAGCAGAGAAATAAAGGACTTGCGACCCTGGCTTTTCTTGTGTTAAATCATATTCTTTATCACGGGTAACGCCCGAAACATTAAATCGTTTTATATATGATGGGCCTGATTTTCCATCACGATAAATCATATTGTAAATGGTACGTTTGTCATTCTTATCAAAAACGGCAATATGAATAATGTCTTTACCTATGAATTTTTTATCATCTACTTTCGTGACTAACATTTTTCCATCACGTAAAAACACAATTACATCATCAATATCCGAACAATCGGCTACATATTCATCTTTCTTTAAACTGGTACCAATGAATCCTTCTTCTCTGTTGACATACAATTTTGTATTTCTCAAAACTACTTTAGTAGCTTCTATGGTGTCAAAATTTCTTAACTCGGTTAAACGCTCACGACCTTTACCATATTTTTCTTTTAAACGCGTAAAATAATCAATTGCAAAATCAATAATATTTGCTAAATGATGTTTTACTTCCTCCATTTCTGCTTCTAATTTAGCAATACCTTCATCTGCTTTATCTGAATCAAAACGTGTAATACGAATCATTGGAATTTGCGTTAATTTTTGCAAATCTTCATCAACAATATCTCGAAGTAATACTTTTTTAAATGGCTCAAAGCTTTTATACATGTATTCAAACAAGGCTTCTTTATCTGCATATAGTTTGAAGTCAATGTACATTTCTTCACGAATGAATATTTTTTCCAAATTAGCAAAATGCCATCTTGTTTCTAATTCTTCTAATTGTATTTCTAATTCACGCTTTAAAATCCCAACGGTTCTATTTGTTGATATCTTAAGCATGTCATTAACGCCTATGAATAAAGGTCTATTACAATTTTCAATTACACAACCTAAAGGCGCAACGGATAATTCACAATCTGTGAAAGCATACAAGGCATCAATCATTTTATCAGGAGACACCCCTGGATAAAGATGAATTAGAATTTCAACTTCTGCTGCCGTATTATCTTCAATTTTTTTAACCTTTATTTTACCTTTTTCATTTGCTTTTAGGATACTATCAATTAATTTTGAAGTATCTGTTGAAAATGGAATTTGAGTAATTACTAAGGTTTGTTTGTCTAATTGAGAAATTTTTGCCCGTACACGCACTCTACCGCCGCGCATACCTTCATTATAATTTGATACATCTGCTATACCCGCTGTTGGAAAATCTGGATATAATGTAAAGGGTTTGCCTTTTAATATTTTAACAGAGGCATCAATTAATTCATTAAAATTATGTGGTAATATTTTTGTTGACAATCCAACGGCAATTCCTTCACCTCCTTGTGCTAAAAGCATAGGAAATTTTACAGGCAAATGAATAGGTTCATTTTTTCGTCCATCATAGCTCAATTGCCATTCTGTTACTTTTGGCGAAAACAAGACTTCTAGAGCAAACTTGCTTAAACGCGCTTCGATATAACGTGGTGCAGCCGCACCGTCGCCTGTTAAAATATTACCCCAGTTCCCTTGACAATCAATTAATAAATCCTTTTGACCAATGTTTACCATGGCATCACCAATACTGGCATCGCCATGCGGATGATACTGCATGGTATGTCCTATTACATTAGCAACTTTATTGTATCGCCCATCATCTAACTCCTTCATAGAGTGCATAATACGTCTTTGAACAGGTTTAAACCCGTCTTCAATAGCAGGTACGGCACGCTCTAAGATTACATAAGATGCATAATCTAAGAACCAATCTTTGTACATTCCTGTTACTTTGGTAATGGAATCTGAATGATCAATAGCTTCTTGATTTTCAGGAATGAAATCGTGTTGCTCTTCTGAATTTATTGGTTGATTTTCTTCACTCATTTTTTAGTTGTCAGTATTAAGTTGACAGTTATATTTTCAATAATTCTTCCGCTGTATCCAATTCTACTTTCAAGTTATTGATAATAAAGTCTTGTCTGTCTGGGGTGTTTTTTCCCATATAAAATTCTAATAATTTTTCAATAGACATGGCTTTATCTAACATAACAGGGTCTAAACGAATATCTTGTCCGATGAAGTGTTTGAATTCATCAGGCGAAATTTCACCTAATCCTTTAAAACGTGTAATTTCTGGCTTAGGTTTTAACTTTTCAATGGCATTTACACGCTCTTCTTCACTGTAACAATAAATGGTTTCTTTTTTGTTTCGCACGCGGAATAATGGGGTTTGTAAAATGTACAAATGCCCTTCTTTAATTAACTCTGGAAAAAACTGTAAAAAGAATGTAATTAACAACAAACGAATATGCATACCATCCACGTCGGCATCTGTTGCAATTACTATATTATTATACCTTAAATTTTCGTAGTCCTCTTCAATATCTAATGCTGCTTGCAATAAATTAAATTCTTCATTCTCATACACAATTTTTTTAGACAAGA
>NZ_CALFIG010000160.1 GCF_937876455.1 uncultured Flavobacterium sp. | reverse complement strand
TATGCATGCAGTCATAAAATAAATTTTCAGCAGTAAACAAGACCATGGCTAACTGGGCTAATCTTATGGTAGGAAAGTTATCGGGGCGATGCTTAAAAAAAGAAAGTTCTGCTCCAATAATTTCTTTTAATTTGTATTTCGTTTTAAGGTAATACCACGCTTGATGGAGTTCCTTAAAATAGTTGTCTTCATGTGTTGCATCTAAAGCATTTACTAGTCCAAAAAACAATGCCTCTAAATGCAATAGGTTTGTTTTCTCTTTTCGGACAATTTGAAAAGAAAGTTGCTGAGCCATTTTTAAAAACAGAGCTCCATTTGTATGTAATCCAAAATTTTTAGCTACTAGTTCGAAAAAAACTTGTTCCCAGTCATTTTTTGTTGCTTCTAGTCTTTCTGATATTGCTATAGCTTTTCGTTCCAACCGGTCGAGAACCAATTTCTCTTTCCAATTTTCCCAATAAAACGAATCAACTGTATGTATCTCGCCTTCACAATTTATCCAAGACTTTTTTAACATTAAATTTTTATAAGACGTTAATTCTTTTTGGGTAACCCAATTTTTTAATTCTAGCGTAGGAATTTCTGAATTATCTTTTCTAAATACAGGCACGTCATATTCCCAAACCACATGAAGAATTATGCTATCATACGCTTTGTTATTTTCGTGATGATGTAAATACCAATCTGACGATTTTACATGAATTTCAATATTTCCAGCCCATTTTTGATTTGAAATTCGAATTTGAGCATTAAAAATATCAGGACCTGAAAGCTGTAGGTAATTTCCAAAATGAATAATTTCTAAGGTTTCATTTTGATGTGTTTTTAATTGGGTAAACGGCAGTTTTTTGTGTACCCACAAATAATGTAGAAAATCTTCTTTCATGGCGTATAATTATTTTTTTGGCGTATATTAAGTACAAATATAAAAAAAGTTGGTTCCCAAAATGAAAACCAACTGTTAATTTTATACGCTTATGCTATTTATTTAATCGAACTTATAATATCATGTTTAGTGATAATATGGTGTTTTCCTTTTCCTAAGTCTACCAATACAGCTTGATTATCTTTATTGATTAACTTAGAAATTTCCTCAATTGAAGTAGTAGCTTGTACAATGGGATAAGGTTTACCCATTACTTCTTTGATAGGTTTTTCTGCAATATCTTTATTTTCAAAATAACTTCTAAATAAATCCGATTCATCAACGCTTCCTACAAAACCAGTAGTGTCAATTACTGGAATTTGAGAGATATTATATTTTTTTAAACGTTCAATAGCATGAGAAACCAATTCTTCTGTACGAACAATCACCAATGGCTTATCTTTATGATCTTTAATTAAATCTTCAGCTTTAGTAATTTCTTCATCAAGAAACCCTCTTTCACGCATCCAATCGTCATTAAACATTTTACCTACATATCTACTACCTGAATCATGAAATAATACTACAACTACATCTTCTGGCTTAAAATGTTCTCTTAATTGCAATACACCTTTAATAGCTGCTCCAGCAGAATTGCCAACAAAAATACCTTCTTCTAACGCTAATTTTCTCGTAAAAACAGCTGCATCTTTATCGGTTACTTTTGTAAAACCATCTATAAGTGAAAAATCTACATTTTTTGGTAAAATATCTTCACCAATTCCTTCCGTAATATAAGAATAGATTTCATTCTCATCAAATATACCTGTTTCGTGGTATTTTTTAAACACGGAACCGTATGTGTCTATCCCCCAACATTTAATTGCAGGGTTTTTCTCTTTTAAATATTTCGCCACACCCGAGATCGTTCCACCTGTACCTACTCCTACTACAAAATGTGTAATTTTACCTTCTGTTTGTTCCCAAATTTCTGGGCCCGTTTGTTCATAATGCGCTATTGCATTGCTCGGATTGTCATATTGATTTACATACCAAGCATTAGGCGTTTCTTCAGCCAAGCGTTTAGATACAGAATAATAAGAACGTGGATCGGTAGGTTCTACATCGGTAGGACAAACCACTACTTTTGCACCAACTGCACGCAGGATATCCATTTTTTCTTTAGATTGTTTATCTGAAATAACACAAATTAATTTATATCCTTTTACAATAGCTGCTAATGCCAATCCCATACCCGTATTTCCGGAAGTACCTTCAATAATTGTACCTCCTGGTTGTAAACGACCATCTGCTTCAGCATCTTCAATCATTTTGACCGCCATTCTATCTTTAACAGAATTTCCTGGGTTAAATGTTTCCACTTTTGCCAAAACGAGTGTGTCTAACTCAGCGGTTACTTTATTTAGTTTTACCAACGGTGTATTTCCAATGGTTTCTAATATGTTTTTTGCGTATTTCATTTTGAATTTTAGTTTTGACTTACGGAGCGTTAACGAGAAACAAAATTGCAAAATTCTTTTTTACTTTCTTCGTTTCTCTTTTTCAATTTACACCACAAATATAATGTGTTTATTAGAAATCACTATTTCTATACCACAATTATTTAAAGAAATTCCATTCTAAACCAAATCGAATTTTAAAATCTCTAAATGGATAATTAGGCGCATTATAATAATCGTTTTTGCCGAAAAGTGCATTAATATGCTCAGCTTTTAAATAAATCCTCGTTTGTTTTACACGTGCATTCACAAAAAAATCTAACAAAGGAAATTCACCTATTTTGGTATTTTTTTGCACATAAAACTCGCCTATAACCGGAATATAATCGTCTGCATAATATTTAGTAAAATAATTACATGTAACTCCCATTTGAAGCAACATTGCTTTTTTAAACACAGCATTCGTATAATAAAACGTATTACGGATGATAAATTTAGGCACGTTTAATACAGCATCTTCTTGTGTTACCTGCTGAAATTTTATTCTATTATCTAAAGCAAACTTTTTATATTTAATTTCTTTTGCCATTTCTACTGCGTAATACTGAATGGTTTTACCATATTGAAAAGGCTTTACCATTAAAGAATCTATTCGTTCTTGTGTATTATAAAAATACAAATGATCCGTTAATAATGAATATTGTCCAGAGACATTTAGCCATTTCGTTTTTGCCTCAACATTTAGCTTACTTATTTTTTCATTTGCAAAAGAGTTATACCAATTAAAATTTTGATAGCTGCTTTGGCTCAACACATAAGTATTGTCGGGAATTTTACTAGTTTGTTGTCCACTAATTGTTAGTGCGTTGTATTGATCTATTTTATAGGCTGCTGTAACTTCAAAATTTGAAGTAGGCTTTGAAGACAACCCATTTTGAGCCAAAACAACAAAGCGCCACTTTGCATGATAAAATTCGTATTGTCCCCCTAAAGTAACAATTGTATTACGTAGATTAGATGGCAAAGACGTAATTGGTGTAAACACGTCTGACGTATTATAAAAAGTATTTGTAGCGTATTGATCAATAAAAAACTGAAGCTCGCCTAACTTTTTGGTTAAAAAACTCACGCCAAATTTGTTATACAAAGCATTAAATCTCGTCTTGTTATTGATAAGTTGTGTCGTTGCGACTCCTAGTCTTGCAACGGGTGTGTTTTGAATAAACTCATAAAATTTATTCTCGTATGAAAATTGATGCTTAAACACTAAGCTATTTACTTCTCTGAACTTATAGGAATGATCAATGAAAAATCGATTTCCTTTAAGCTTAGAAGAGGCATCATTAAAATATACATCTAAGCGCTCACGTTGAGTAAAGGCCGGATTTTCATTTTCAAATTGAGTTAAAATACTAATTCCTCCATTTTCTTGATTAAATATATCTTGTCCCGCAAAGTGCGCATTAAGATAATATTTTTTATTTAACGTATAATAACTAGTGCTAAATCTAAAATGTCCCGAGCTAGTTAAATTATTATAATAATCTCCAATAGAACGTATAGATTTATGGGCTACCGTAAAATTCAAATTACGTTTTGTATTTATAGCTAACAAAGCATCTAAACTTTGACCTTGACGCATGACGGTTTTGAAATATATATCGGTGTAAGGCGTGGGAACAGAATAGTAATTGATGTCATCTGCTTCTAAATAGGTAATGTGTTTTGCCTGAAAACCAAATTGAGGCAAAATGGCTGCTTTTTTTTTAGAAAAATCTAATTGGGTGTATAAATAACCCTCATTTGCAAAAGGAAGTAACCCAAAATTATCTTTACGCAAATAATTATAACGGTATTCATCTAAAACTGTTAAAGAAGTATCTATTTGAATTGTATCTTTTTTTAGATTATAATACTTATAGAGATCTATGGAAGCAGTGACACTTTTTACCGATACCGTATCTTTTTCTTGCGCTTGAACACAAAAGGCCATAAAAAACAATAAAAAGGCAATTTTTCTCATCCTAACATTTTAAAGTACAAATGTAATGAGAAAAGACATAATAAAAAAACCCCGACTTAGTCGGGGTTTTTAAATATATTAAAAACTACGTTTTAATTATTGTCTCCAGAAAGGAGTTTTTGCATTGATAGTGAACGCCTCAGAAGTACTTACTGAAGGAACGTTTGCACTATTCGCTACGTACTCAGAAACTGGATAGATTAATCTATATGGTTTACGCGTTTGTGTAGCTGTTGTAGCAAGTGGAGTTAATGGGTAACCTGTTCTGTTGTAATCAATAAATGATTCAATACCGTGGATACTCATTAATGCAACCCATTTTTGATACATGATAGCATGTAATTTTTGAGCTGTTGTTGTAGAAGCTGTGAAACCAAAGTTAGGTTTTGTATTAATTGTAGTTAAATACGTACCTAATGTTGCATTTCTCAACGTAAAATCAGCAGTTACACCAGCATTAAATAACGTTTGTGCACCTGTAAATAAAGATGGATACCTAACAGCTGCCTCAGCTTGTAAGAAACAAGACTCAGACAATGTCATAACATAACCATCACAAGCAGCATACTCATCTAAATAACCAGTAAGAACTTGACCATTTAATCCGAAAGTACCTAATAAACCTAAACGACATGGTAAACCTGGATACGTACCAATAGCACCTACATCAACTTGGTTAGAACCTTGCGTTACAGCTCTTCTGATACCTGCACCAGAACCTACAGTAAATAATCTACCTGAACGACCATCTGTTACGTTAGGATAAGAAACACCTGAACCAGAAATGATTTCGTAGTTAGTAGTACCTGCTGGCCAGTTTGTAGTAGCATACGATTGTAATGCTTTATAAGCATGACCCGTCATTGTAATGAACGTTCTATTTTGTTGTAAGTTACCTGCTGAATCATATCCAAATGTGTTGAATGAAGGATTCATGTGACCGTCTGTAGATAAATCATAACCAGGATTAATGGTAACATGAGCATCAACAAATGGACCTGCAGCGATAGCTGCTAACTTAGTGTCTCTATATGTAGCAACTGCTCCTGTAGCTTCAGACATTCTTAAACACATTCTTAATTGAATTGTGTTTGCGAATTTTTCCCACTCAGCCATATCACCACCTAACATAATGTCAAACTCAGCTATATCATCAGCATTTGCATTTGCAGCAGCGATTAAAGCTCTTGCTTGTTCTAACTCAGCGATTAAGCCCTTGTAGATGTTAAAGTCATCATCATAAGCAGGTGTAGTATTTGCAGAACCTTTCCACGCTTGAGAATACGGTGCATCTCCATACAAGTCAACAATATACTGCATGTAATGTGCTTTACAAATTTTTGCAGCAGCTACATAGTTATCATATTGATGATTAGGGTTTGAATAATCAATGATTGCTTGGAAATTCATTAAATTTCTATACAATCCATCCCAAATACCATTATAAAAAGCATTATCAATGTTTAATTGATACTCTTTTGCATACCCTCCTGTAAATGACTGAACATTTCCAGCCCAAGAGTTCATAAATACGTTACCTAATTGGTTCATTGTTGTTACCTGAACCGCATACGTATTTGATTGTGCTCCAGGCAATAATTTATCTGGAGTAATTTGATCAAAAGACACATTATTTGGTGATTCATTTACATCCAAATATTGGTCGCACGAAAACATAGCAAAAGCTAGAATTGGCGCTAAAAATTTTATTTTTTTCATATACAATTTATTAGAATGTTAAATTAACACTGAATCCTAATGTTCTAGTAGTTGGGTATTGACCGATATTTGCAATACCTAATGCACTACTTTGAGAAGTAGAATAGTTAGTTCCTGTAGACAAATTGTTAGCCTCTGGATCTGTGTAACCTAAGTTAGCACCACCATGAGTAGGCTTGATGAATTTACCGTCAGCTAAGAATACAAATGGATTTCTAGCATTAACTCCAATACGTAATGAAGTCAATCCTGTTTTTTCAATCATTTTCTTAGGTAAAGAATAACTTAATGCTAACTCTCTAATTTTTAATGCTGTTGCATCAATTACTTGAGCTTCACCTACTCTATCATACACTCCTGAGAAGAAGTTTATTGTACCTGCATAACCACCACCGTTAACTGGAGTAGTATTTACAGCTCCTGTAGAAGTTACACCTGGGAATACATAACCTGTATATCTATCATTTTCAGCAGAATCTACTAAATGTCCAGACCACGTTAAGTTTCTTTTTGTTTCAGAGTAAACAGAATGACCTGTTCTGAAATCAGCTACAGCTGTTAATTTGAATCCTTTGTACTCAAAAGAGTTTGTAAATCCAATGATGTAATCTGGAGTTGCTTTTCCTAATTTTTGGAAAGCAGAGGTTCTTTGTGGTAAACCATTACCATCAACAACAACATTTCCATTAGCATCTCTTACAAACGCAGTACCTTTAATTAATGGAAACTCTTCACCTACGGTAGCGAAAACTCCAACAAATGTGTTAGATTGTAAGTTCACCTCATCAACACCTGCAGCTAAAGCTTTAACCACTGTTTTAAAGTGTGTATAACTTGCTCTCATATCCCATTTGAAACTATTTGTTTTAACAGGTGTAACACCTAAATCAATTTCAAATCCTTTGTTTTGTAAGTCTCCTGCATTACCTCTTAACGTAGATAAACCAGAAGCTCTAGAAGCTGTAATATTTGTAATCAAATCTTTTGTATCAGCTACATAGTAAGAACCTTCTAATGTAATTCTATCATTGAAGAAACCAAATTGTGCAGAAATCTCTTTTGTATTTACGAATTCTGGCTTAATATTAGGGTCTGTAGGAAAAGCATTATATGCTAATGAAGCTAACGTTCCAAAAGGATAGTTAGTAGCTGTAACAGCAACTGGATTAATAGCATAAGGAGCTACAGCAGAAGCATTACCTACTGACGTATAAGACGCACTTAATTTAGCATAGTTCAACACTTTATTATCTTTTAAAGCAGCAATTGCTTTTGTAGGAATGAACGACACCCCAACAGATGGATAGAAGTATGAATTTTTAATTACTGAAGATTGCTCAACACGTCCTGTAGCATTTAAGAATAAATAATCTTTGTAAGACAAGTCAACGTTAGCAAAACCAGCTACTACTCTTGAACGCACCATTCTGTTATCTAAAGCAGAAGCTAAATCAGGATTCAATACGTTATTAATATGATAGAAACCTGGAATATCTAAGTTAGTACCTCCTTGAGTCATCACTCGGAAATATCTATCTTGTACGTTGTTACCAATGTTTGCTTTGAAATTGATGTCTTTTGTTAAATCATAATCAAAGTTGATTAATAAATCACCGTAAAAGTTTCTAGTCGTAGATTGAGTGGCATAGAAATTTGATGTTTCTGGAGACCCACCCATATCTTCATATGTCAAGATATTTGTACCACCGTATGTGTAACTACCAAAGTTATATTCATAACCAATGTTAGTAAATCCATCATTATGCGATTGACTTTCAGTTGTTCTTAACTGTAAGTTAGCCGTATAATTCATACTGATGTTTTTGTTGAACTCGTATCCTAAAGCTACAATACCGTTTAAGAAATTATTTCCATAATCATTTCTGATTGCATTTCTTTTCCAGTAAGGCGATTTGTAATACACGGTCCAGTTGTGCTCATTTAAACCAGAGTTTAATTGACCTACAGGGATATTAGAAGCCGTTTGTAATAAGTCATAGTATAAATCAGCATCTGTTTCAGAAGATGTACTAGAAACATAGTTTACATTTCCATCAATGTTGAATTTACCAATTTTTTTACCTGCTTTGAACAAGAATGAGTTTCTCGTTAATTTATCACCTTTAACAACGAAATCTTGGTTTAACCTATTTACAGACAAGAATGCATAAGAATCTGCACCACCAAAATTAAAGTTGAATCCATTTTGATACGTTACACCTGTATTAAAGAATTGTTTTACGTTGTCTTTAATAGGAGCCCATGGCGTCATTAAGAACTGACCATTAGCTTGTGGTAAACCTACCGGTACCATTGAAGGCATTGTAGGATCACTAAAAGCAGGTCCCCAAGCACCATTTTCAAAAGGAACGAAACCGTTACCTGCTGGAATACCAGATGCAGAACCATCAAAGTTAGTATCTGTAATCCATCCTTGACCATACTTGTTTTGTCTTTCAGGTACAAAGTTTACTGTTTCAAAATCTACAGCAGAAGTTACACCAAAAGTGAATTTTTCTTTTTTAGATCCTTTTTTAGTAGTAACAATAATTACCCCGTTTACCCCTTGCGCACCATATAATGCAGAACCTTGAGCACCTTTGATAACGTTAACGTTTTCAATGATGTCTGGAGGCAATTGAGACAATACTGTAGCGTTAGAGATTGCATTATCAATAACAATTAAGGCTTGGTTATCACCTGTTAACGATCTGTTACCTCTTAATACAATTCTTGACTCTTTGTTTACCCCATTTGTACTTGCATTAATTTGTAAACCAGAAACTTTTCCAGTTAACGCTTGAATTGCATTAGGGTTAACCGCTTGGGTCAACTCTTTGTTACCAATTTGTTGTTGAGTAGATGTGATTGCATCTTTTCTCTTTTTGATACCTAAAGCACCTTCAATTTTAACAACTTCAATTGTAGTATCACCTGACAATGTAAAGTTGATAAGATTAGAAGCACCTACCGTAGCAGATTGCTCAGGTTTACCAACGAAAGTAACTACTAAAACGTCACCTTCTTTAGCTTTAATTGAATACTTACCAGCACCATCAGTTGTAGTACCTTGTTGTGTACCTTTAACTTTAACACTAGCACCAGGTAAAGCTACTCCTTCACTGCTAACTGTACCTGTAACAGTTTTCTGTTGCGCGAAAGAAAACTGCATTGTAAACGCTACTAAAAGCGTAAAAATCCATTTGAACTTCGATCTCATATTAAATTTATTTGAGTTAGTTATTTCGCAAACTTCTTAATTATTTCTTAAATTACCAAATATTAAACTAAAATATTCACATTTTACAAATGTTAAATTTTTTCATCAACCTTTTACAAGCAACAGGAAACAACTAATTATTAGACAACTAATAGTTCTAAACTTGAAAAATTAATAGTATTTTTGACAAAAAAATAAATGTTAAAATTTAGTTATAGCACGTACAAACTAGAATGCGGAACTGATGAAGCTGGGCGTGGCTGTTTAGCCGGTCCTGTTACTGCTGCTGCTGTGATGCTAAAAAATGAAAAAGGTTTAGATTTTCTAAATGATTCCAAACAGCTTTCAGAAAAAATGCGATTTGAATTAAGACCTCTTATTGAAGACGTTGCGCTGAGCTTTGCAGTTACACATATATATAATGAAGAAATTGACGAAATAAATATTCTTAATGCATCAATGAAAGGGATGCAAGAAAGCATTTTAAAACTAACTACTACGCCCGAATATATTATTGTAGATGGAAATAGAGCACTAAATGCTAAACTTGGCTTGAAAAATAAAATTGGCAAACAATTTTCAACCGATGAAATTGAACTCTTAAAGGCAATCCCTAATACGAGTATCATTAAAGGTGATGCTAAGTATTTAAGTATTGCAGCGGCATCTGTTTTAGCAAAAACATATAGAGATGAGTATATGGATCAAATTCATGAGGAGTTTCCCATGTACAATTGGAAAAAAAACAAAGGCTATCCCACCAAAGAACACAGAGAAGCAATTGCTAAATATGGCCCGTGTAAATACCATCGCATGAGTTTCAGATTATTACCTGAACAATTACGTTTAGAATTTTAAGTCGAAGTCATTATTTCTGTTTCAGTTCGCTATAGAATTCTGAAAATTGTGACTAAAACCTGAACACTAAATTAAAACCTCTGCTTGAAACAAATGTTGAAAATGTGCTACTATTTTTTGTTTTACTTCGTCTTCGTTTACTTCTTTACCTAACTCTACATGCATAGACGTAACCGCTTTTCCTCTTATGCCACAAGGAACAATATTATCAAAATAACCTAAATTTGCATTTACATTTAGAGCAAACCCATGCATGGTTACCCATCGGGAAGCCCTTACTCCCATGGCGCAAATTTTTCTTGCAAAGGGGGTACCAACATCAAACCACACACCTGTTTCTCCGGGACTACGTTCCGTTTTTAATCCGTATTCAGCTAGTGTAAGTATGATAGCTTCTTCTAATAAACGTAAATATTTATGGATGTCCGTAAAAAAATTTTCTAGATCTAAAATAGGATAGCCCACTATTTGACCAGGACCGTGATAGGTTATATCTCCTCCTCTATTTATTTTGTAAAATGTAGCTCCCTTTTCTTGAAGTTGTTTTTCTGATAACAATAAATTAGATATATCGCCGCTTTTCCCTAAGGTATAAACATGAGGATGTTCTACGTATAGCAAAAAGTTGGGCGTTGGGAGTTGGGCGTTTGCATTTCTATTCTGCACTTTAATGTCAACAATTTCTTTGAACAGGGCTTCTTGATAATCCCAAGTCGCTTTATAATCTTTTTTACCTAAATCTTGTAGTTGGACTTTTTTGTTCATTTTTGAATGAAGTTGTATTAAAATAAAGTTTTACAAAGATACAAATAGTTTTTTAATGCTAGGTGATGGATGATGGGGCAAGTAAATGATTTTCGAATTTAGAATTAAACAACTAACTCGAGACGAAGCTAAACTTGAAACCTGAAACTTTTGAACTTGAAACAAAATAAATTATCTTTGCGCCATTAAATACAAAATTATGCAATTGTCAGAACTAGAAATCATTAGAAGAGACAAGCTAAACGCTTTACGCCAATTGGGTATAGACCCTTATCCTGCAAACTTATATCCAGTTTCTCATACTTCAAAGCAAGTTAAAGAACAGTTTGAAGAAGGCAAGAAGGTAACCGTTGCTGGTCGCTTAATGAGTGTTCGTGACCAAGGAAAAGCTTCTTTTGCAGAATTACAAGACAGCGAAGGTAGAATACAATTGTATTTTAACCGTGATGTAATTTGCGAAGGCGAAGATAAAACCTTATATAATCAAGTTTTTAAAAAATTAACCGATTTAGGTGACTTTATAGGTGTAGAAGGCGAATTATTTACTACGCAAGTAGGTGCAAAATGTATTCGTGTTGCAACATTTAGTTTTTTAAGCAAAACGCTACGCCCCCTACCTTTGCCAAAGGTAGATGAACAAGGCCATGTTTTTGATGCCTTTACCGACCCTGAATTGCGTTATAGAATGCGTTATGTCGATTTAGTTGTAAACCCTCAAGTAAAAGAGGTTTTTGTAAAAAGAACTAAATTATTTAATGCCATGCGTTCGTTTTTCAATAATGCAGGTTATATGGAAGTGGAAACTCCTGTATTACAATCGATTCCTGGTGGTGCTTCGGCTAGACCATTCATCACGCATCATAATAGTTTGGACATTCCACTTTACATGCGAATTGCTAATGAATTGTATCTGAAAAGATTAATTGTTGGCGGATTTGATGGTGTATATGAATTTTCGAAAAACTTCCGTAATGAAGGAATGGACAGAACGCACAATCCAGAATTTACAGCTATGGAGATATATGTAGCTTACAAAGACTACAACTGGATGATGAAGTTTACTGAAAATTTATTAGAATATTGTGCGCTTCAAGTAAATGGTACTACTGAGGCTACTTTTGGTGAACATAAAGTGGATTTTAAAGCACCTTATGCTCGTGTGACTATGACCGATGCTATTAAACAGTTTACTGGTTTTGATATTACGGGAAAAACCGAAAAAGAACTATATGATTTTGCTAAATCTATAGGAATTGAAGTTAATGAAACA
>NZ_CALFIG010000159.1 GCF_937876455.1 uncultured Flavobacterium sp. | reverse complement strand
TGCGTGAATCTGTACGAATAGGTAAGATTTGCGAATTGCGGGAAACGGATGTTATGTACAATTTATTTTTTACTTTTTGCCAGCGCACGTTTGACGTATTTAGTAATCTGTTCAATTAGTGATTTTGGTACTCTGAAAGAAATTGTTTGCGTTTCTTCTTTGTATTGGCTTTTTCGACCTGCATTGGGTCTTTTGCCCCCGTGTTTACTTTTTGTTTGGTTTTCCATTTGTATCAATCCATAATCTTAATTCATTGTATAATGTAATGTCATTTGGAAACTCATCTGTACCAATAGTTCCAAGCATATAAATAAACACTTTGCCCCACCAAATTCTAAATTTTCGAGGCAGTTTAATTAGGTTATTTTTTATTATTGTTTTCATTTTCTAATTCTTCAATTAATCCTTGTAGTCTAAATTTTTCTTGTCCGTAATAATCCCAATTACGTTCTGCCTTCCACCTGCGTTGTGTTCTTGGGCATGATAGAGAGAAGTCCGCAACATTATTGCGGTGCTTCTCTAATTGCTTTTCTACTTTTTCGAGTTGCTTTTTAAGCCTCTGCAATAATGTCATAAAATTCGGTTTTAAATCCTTCGCCATTTCCAACATACATAATAAACGCATATTGATTATTGCTTTTAAAACGGCTAATATTTCTGTCAAGTATTTCGCAAGTAAAACCAGCGTTTAAAAGTTGCTTCTCTTGGAATGCGAATGTTTTTTCTTTTGCTATTGTTGTCATGTTGTTTGTTTTTGTTGATACAAATATACGCACTTATTTTGATTCTGCAAACAATTTCAAGATTATTTTATGTTAATTTGTGTAAGTTACTGAAAACCAACGCAAAAAAGTAAAAAATAAACTGATACATAACAGCGGTTTGTGGTCATTAGCCCGACCACACAAGGCTTTGCTTCGCTAACGAACCACAAGCCACAAACCGTTAGCGGTCAGCTTAAAGACAGCATCACGCCAGTAAGACAGTAGTAGAAATTTTGCAATTCGTGTACAAACTCCATTTTGCTAAATCTATGACCTTCAAAATCGAAAGTGTAGGTATTATTCCATTCGCCTTTTGAAAATGGCTTTGACAATACAAAATCAAGTATCATTCCACCACTTTTAAAGTCTTTGCCTATGTATCCTTTTTTGTAGTCATTATCGGAAAAACCAAACTTCAAAAGCCATTCTTCGGTTAATGGAATAGGTGAATGAACAAGGTTAAATCCTTTAGGGTCTTCTGTAAGCCATTTAAGGTCTTGCCAGTCAATTACGGTCGGCAAAATTTCTCCCTCTGCTGTATCGTAATTTAAAATGTTTCCGCACTTCAAATCGTGGATTGAAAAAGCCGAACCGCTAACAGCAGTTTGGCAAGATGCGGTGGTTGTTACTTCGTTTGACATATTCGTGTTTATTTAAAATTTGTACTTCGTTTGTGGCTTTTCTGGTAAAAGTCCCGCACCTCGCCAAGCTGCGGAACCGTTATGTGCAAGTGCTACCATAGTGCTGTTTGACGAGTTTGTTCATCAAATCTTTTGCAAGCCTTTCGGTAATAATCTGCATCAATTTCATATCCTATTAGTTTTCGTTTCATTTGGTAGCAAGCGATGGCGATACTTCCGCTTCCTAAGTGAGTATCTAAAATCAAATCCCCTTCCTTAGTATAGTTTTCAAGCAACCATTTGTATAGTTTAACAGGCTTTTGTGTGGGGTGTATTCGTTCTTCATCGGCTACAAATCCAGTCAATATTTGTATAGCTACATAATCAACTTTTTTCTGACCTGAAACACTTGCTATCTCACATTGGCTTAAAGTGTTTCCGCCTCTGTTTTTATACCAAACCAACGCACCGCCTTCGTTATTAAATGAGTTGAAGTAGTTAGCACCCCAAATGATTTGTTTTTTAGATGCTCTTTTTAGTTCCGCAAAATATTCTTCACTTGGTATATTGTCATCCCATTTCATTTCTTTATGAACCCTTTCAAGTTTACCTTTTTTTGCTCCACTTGAAAATCCGATAAAAGTATCTCCAATTCCATAAGGCGGGTCAACTATTGCTACATCAAAGTAATTATCGCCATAGCTTTTTAAGGCTTGCAAACTATCTCCGTGTATCAATGAAATTCCGTCTTTGGAAACCGCACCAGCACATAACACGGGTTTGGCAAAATTGCCGTTTTGTTCTTCTATCAACATTCGTTCTTAATTTTTAAGTTTTGTTTTTCAATTCAGCTTTTCGGTTCGGCAACTTCGCCAAGCCCTAAAACGTTAGCACCAATACTACGAGTGTGCTTCAAAAACCTGATTATCCCTTAATCGTATTTGTTCTCTTATCTTTTCGGCTAATTGCTCTACTTCATCAGAATAAGAACATATAACAGTTCCATCCTCTTTTTTTAAGGCTATCGGCATTGAATTTGCATATAAGTCAAATAGTGCCTTAAATAGTTCTTTTCTGTGGCTATCATTTAAAATAGCCTCTCTTTGTTTTTGGTAATACTTTTGGTCTTTCATTCTATTTATATTTTGTTGTTAATAATCCGTACTGGTGCTAACAGCGTATATAAGAAATGGCACATAAACATTCGTGCTAAATTTCAACATTCTACAAGTGCCACTTCTCATATACGCAAACCGTTAGTGGTCATTGTATTTAATTTAAAATAAAAAGCCACC
>NZ_CALFIG010000158.1 GCF_937876455.1 uncultured Flavobacterium sp. | reverse complement strand
GAAAAAGAACAAAAGTATTACGATATTATTTTAAAGAGGGTGGGAGATTTTAATAAAAAATTTGAACCGCAAACTCTATTTGGAAACGAAATGTAGTGCTTGCGTATAACGTTTTGCAGCTATACGCAGTTGTGTGTCGGCTTTGTGCGGTGGGAAAATTGCGTATAGGTGCTGTTAGGTGTCTGGTTTTATTTAAAATTTGAGCGATGAGAAAAATTATATTCTTAGATATTGATGGGGTTTTAGCAACTCCCGAATATTTAAAAGATGGACAATGGGCTTTAAACCCTGAAAAACAAAAACTGTTAGGTGAAATACTTGCCCAAACGGATGCTAAAATTGTTTTATCTTCTTCTTGGAGGTATGCGACTTTAGAAAAGACAAAAGAACACATGGAAGCGGAAGGCTTTTTGTTTAACGATAAATTGATTGGTGTTACAATTAGAGCATACCAATGGCTTGAACGTGGAACAGGAATACACTTATCAATTCCAAGAGGTGTAGAGATAAAACAATGGATTGATACACATATTCATTCTGATAATGGTAAAAATTGGGAACGGAAAAAATTAGGAAAGGACTTTACCTATGTGATACTGGATGATGATTGTGATATGCTATTGGAACACAGAAATAATTTTGTGCATACTAAAAGTGAAATAGGATTAACAGATGATGATGTTAGGAGTGCGGTGGCAATTTTAAATAAAACTTGCACATAACGTTTTGCGTGTATAAGAAGTGGCGGAATTAAAGCACAAAATTAACTTGAAAGCACTAAAGTTCATATCAGCACAAATGTTTATTAATGGCACGAAACCCGCCATTTTTTATACACGCTGTTATGGGCAGTTGTTTTCTCAAATCGAAAAATATGTTTAGTTACTACGGAAGTAAAAATAAGATTGCGAAACTTTACCCTTTGCCCAAATACGACTTAATAATAGAGCCGTTTGCTGGGGCAGCTTGGTATAGTGTTTTGCACCGAAACAAAAATGTATTACTTAACGAAAAGTATGAAGTGATACACGAAATTTGGAAATGGCTGATAAACGAGGCAAGTTCTGAATTGATATTGGAACACAAAGACTTTTTTATAGGGCAGGATATTAGCCAAATTGATTTAACGAAAGCACATAAGGACTTGATAGGTTTTTGTATAAATAGAGGTAGTATAGCACCAAGAAGCATTGTTCAGAAATGGAGTTGCCAAGTAGCATCAAAGCCAAATTGGGCAAGCACAACGGCATTTTCATTAGAAAGAATTGCTAAACTGCTACCTGAAATTAAACATTGGCAAACTCAATTTGGCGATTACAAAAACCTACCCGACATTGAAGCGACTTGGTTTATTGACCCACCATATCAATTTGGCGGTGAACACTACTCAGTTAATGGTATTGACTATTCAGAACTTGCCGAATGGTGCAAAACACGAAAAGGGCAGGTGATTGTGTGTGAGAATACCAAAGCAGATTGGCTACCTTTTACGGCTCTTACCGAAATTCAAGGTCAAAGGGTAAAGACTACGGAGGCGGTTTTTTACAATTGCCCATAACGTATGGGTATTGGCGAAGTTGCCGAACCGAAAGTTTAATTGAAAAACAAAAGTTGAAATTATGGACGAAAGTTTAATTGAAAAACAGAACGGCAATTTTGCCAATACCGTGTTAGGTGCAGTGCCTTCTGTGGTGTATAATGAGGATTGTGTAGAA
>NZ_CALFIG010000157.1 GCF_937876455.1 uncultured Flavobacterium sp. | reverse complement strand
GATCTTACCATGAAAATAAATCTATTGTTACGATTCCAATAGAATACAAACAAGATATAATTAGTAGTACAAAGAAAATTAGTCAAGGAAAGTATTTTGTGAAAGCAAAAAATGAATATAATTTTGAATTAGGACAGGCAACTATTTATTTACCACCTAATACTTTTTATGAAAATTTCTATTTGAATGCAGAGGAAAAAGACGGAATATTAAATCTAGAAAATAATTTTGAAGCTTTCCAAGGGAATATGTCCGTATCGTTTGATATTTCAAAACTTACACCAGAGGAACAAAAGAAGGCATTCATAGCTTCGTTGAATGGTTATATTATTGACTATAATTCTTCTTATAGAAGAGGAGATGCGCTTGTTGCCAAAGTGAAATCGTTTGGAAAATATAAAGTAGTACTGGATAGTGTTCCGCCTAGAATTTACAATCCAAATTTTGTTGAGGGAAGTACTATTTCTAAACTTTCTACGTTAAGTGTTTCTATAGTAGATGCATTATCTGGTATTGATTCGTTTAATGCTTATGTGAATGGAGAATGGATTCTGATGGAATATGATTATAAAACAAAAAAATTGATATATAATTTTGCCGATGGAAAAGTAAAAACGGGAACAAATGAAATCAAAATTATTGTTTCGGATAAATTAAATAATTCAACTACATTTACTTCAAATTTTATTTATTAAATTAATGTATAAGAAATCTCAACCATTTTATATTATTGTTTGTTTATTTTTAGTCAGTTTTGTGTGGGCTCAAAAAGCACGTGTAAAAGGAATTGTATTAAATGAACAAAATCAGCCTATTGCTAATGTAACAGTTGCCTCATTATCAGGAAACACGGTTACAAATAACAATGGTTTTTATAGTATTGAAATAGATGCCAATAGAGATGTAACCATAGTTTTTTCTCATATTTCTTATAAAAAATCCACTTATACTGTTCATTTAAAACCTAATGAGGATTTTGAATGGCATCCCAAATTAAATACGAAAGAAGATACTATTGAAGTTATTGTTATTACTTCAAAAAATAAAAAGAAAATTGATGGAGGAACAAGTGTTTCACCTGTAGTCATAAGAAGAATTCCCGGAGCCAATGCGGGTATAGAAAACATAATTAAAACTTTACCAGGGGTTTATTCTAATAATGAATTAAGTACAACTTATGCTGTTAGAGGAGGAAATTATGATGAAAATTTAGTATATGTTAATGAAATTGAAGTTTACCGACCTTTTTTAGTGCGTTCAGGACAACAAGAAGGACTTAGTTTTACCAATACAGATTTAGTTGAAAATGTAGATTTTTATGCAGGCGGATTTCAAGCTAAATATGGTGACAAATTAGCGTCTGTTCTCGATATTTCTTATCGCAATCCAAAGTCTTTTAAAGCAGGGTTAGAAGCAAGTTTGTTAGGAGGAAGTATATTCGCAGAAGGTGTTTCGGCTAATCAAAAATGGTCTAATATTACCGGTGTTAGGTATAGAAATAATAGTTTGTTAGTTAAAAGTCAGGAGGTACAGACTAATTATAGACCCTCATTTTTAGATGTTCAATCCTTATTTAATTTTCGACCATCAACCAAGTGGAATTGGAGTTTTTTAGGTTCCATCGCACAAAATAATTATAATTATATACCAACGTCTCGACAAACAAATTTTGGAACAATTAGCGACCCTATTGCTTTGCTTATTACGTATGATGGACAAGAAAAAGATAAATATCAAACCTATTTTGGTGCTTTAAAAGCTGTTTTTGAACCTAATTCTTCAACCAAAATAAAATATATTGCCTCGGCTTACCATACAGTAGAACAAGAGTATTATGATATTTTAGCTCAATATAGATTAGGCGAAGTGGATTCCAATATTGGCTCAGAAACTTTTGGTGATGTTGTATATTCTAGAGGTATTGGTTCACAATTAAATCATGCAAGGAATAATTTAGATGCTTTGATTGTTTCAAATGAGGTGAAAGGGCAGCATAAGTTAAACAAAGGGAATCAATTAGAATGGAGTTTTAAACATACGCTTGAAGATATCAGAGATAGAGTAGTGGAATGGGAAGTTGTAGATTCTGCAGGGTTTTCGTTACCTAATCCTAATTTGAATTACATTAATGACCAACCCTACAATCCTTATACAGGACCTTTAGCGCCGTATCAAAATGTAAGAGCTACACATCAAACAAGAATAAACAGATTACTAGGTTATCTAAATTGGAATCATGAAGGAAAATGGGGAGCACATACTTATTATATCAATGCAGGGATAAGAGGCCAATCATGGCAAGTATTTAGTGATGAAAATACTGGAGTTAATCAAATGACGTTTTCACCTCGATTTCAATTTGTCTTTAGACCAAAATGGGAAAAAGATATGATTTTTCGTTTTTCAACAGGAATGTATAATCAGCCACCATTTTATCGAGAATTACGCAGATTTGATGGTTCTATAAATGAAAATGTAAAAGAGCAAAGATCAATACATTTTGTTTTCGGACATGATTATAGTTTTACCATGTGGACAAGGCCATTTAAGTTGGTTTCAGAGTTGTATTATAAATCGATTAGCGATGTAAATACATATACAATTGACAATGTAAGAATAAGGTATAGAGCCAATAACGAGGCAACGGCTTATGTTTATGGTTTTGATGCTAGACTAAATGGAGAGTTTGTACCAGGGGTGGAGTCTTGGTTTACGGTAGGGTTTTTAAAAACAGAAGAAAATCAAAACGATAGAGGCTTTATTGCTAGACCAACTGATCAAAGATTAAAATTTGCTGTTTTATTTCAAGACTATATGCCAAATATTCCTGCTGTTAAAATGTATTTGAATTTAGTATATAATACAGGTTTGCCTGGAGGCTCGCCTTCTTACGCAGATGTATATTCATATCAACTTCGTTTAAAAGATTACAGAAGGGCAGATATAGGTTTTTCATATGTTTTCAAAGATGCAAAATTAGGATATGAAAAAAAATGGCTTAATGCTTTTTCCGAATTAACACTTGGTTTTGAAATTTATAATATGTTCAATAAGGGCGTGGGGCAAGAAAGAGAAAAACTGTGCGGAGCTTTCTCTCACTTACCTCACAGCCTTTCTTGGTTAGTCGATTTTAACAAGGGTAACTGCTGCATTTGCATTTGTTAAGGACCAGCCAGCCAGAGTGGCTGCCAGCGTGCTTCCGCCAGGAGTTAATATTGA
>NZ_CALFIG010000156.1 GCF_937876455.1 uncultured Flavobacterium sp. | reverse complement strand
TTCATTTTTATTTTTAAATTTGATACGAATAATTTAAAATTAAACCCTCAAATATTATTATGTACAAAAATCTCTATATCACTTTATTCATTATGCCTCTATTTGCATTTTCGCAATCTAATTCTGTGCATGATAGTATTCCTACGCTTAGAAAAACAAATAATTACAAAGCATTAATTATACCTTCGCTGTTTATTTGCTATGGTATTGTTTCATTAGAAAGTGATTATTTAAAAACATTAAATTATGATACGAAAGAAGAATTAGCCGAACATATTGATAAACGATTTACTATTGACGACTTTTCGCAGTATGCTCCTGCTGTTGCAGTTTATGGATTAAATACAGCCGGTATTCAAGGAAAAAATAAGTTTAAAGACAGAAGTATCATTTTGGCAACGTCTTATTTAATTCTTTCAACATCGGTTTTAACTTTAAAATCAGTCACAAAAATTGAACGTCCAGATGGAAGCGCTAACAACTCTTTTCCTTCAGGTCATACCGCAAATGCTTTTGCAGGAGCTGAATTTTTATATCAAGAATATAAAGACGTAAATATTTGGTACGGTATTTCGGGTTATGCGGTAGCTACAACGACTGGTTTTTTTAGAATGTATAATCAACGGCATTGGTTTTCAGACGTAGTAATGGGAGCTGGAATTGGTATTTTAAGTACAAAAATAGCCTATTGGTTACACCCTTTCATTACAGAAAAAATATTCAAATCAAACACCAAAACAACAACTATGATTACTCCTTTTTACAATGGCAGACAAGGAGGATTAGGATTGGTAATCCATATAAATTAATTATTTTCATCCATTTGAACTGCTTTGGAATAATTTCTCCATTTTTCAATACATGCTTGAATGTCTGAAGGAATTTCCGAAGTAAAGCGTAAAAACTCACCTGTTGTTGGGTGTTCAAAACCTAATGTTTTTGCATGAAGTGCTTGTCGTGGCAATACTTTGAAACAATTCTCAACAAACTGTTTGTATTTTGTAAATGTAGTGCCTTTTAAAATTTGGTCACCCCCATAACGCTCATCGTTAAAAAGTGTATGTCCGATGTATTTCATATGCACTCTTATTTGATGCGTACGGCCTGTTTCTAATTGACATGAAACCACGGTAACATAACCTAAACGTTCCAAAACTTTATAATGTGTAACGGCTGGTTTTCCTTTTTCACCATCTGTAAAAACAGCCATTTGCATACGATTTGTATTGTGTCTATCTATATTTCCTTCTATAGTACCTTCCTCTTCTTCAATATTTCCCCAAACAATAGCCACATATTCTCTTTCTGAAGTTTTATCAGCAAATTGTTGGGTTAAATGTGACATAGCTCCCTCTGTTTTTGCCACTACTAACAATCCAGACGTGTCTTTATCTATTCGATGAACCAAACCTGGACGTTCACTACTATTCATGGGTAAATTATCAAAATGATAAGCCAATGCATTTACTAGTGTCCCTGAATAATTTCCATGTCCTGGATGCACAACCATACCTGCTGGTTTATTCACGACAAGTACTTGATCATCTTCATAAACAATATCAATAGGTATGTTTTCACCTTTTAATAAATGTTCGTAAGGTGGATGTTCTAGAAGCACGCGAACGACATCATTCGGTTTTACCTTATAATTCGATTTTACGGGTATATCATTAACAAAAATAAAACCAGAATCTGCTGCTTTTTGAATTTTATTTCGGGTTGTATTTTCGATAACATTCATTAAAAATTTATCGATTCTTAAGGCCTGTTGCCCTTTAGCTACTTCAAACCGATGATGCTCATATAAGTCATCATCAAGATCTTGTGGTTCAACAAAATTTTGCATCATTATTCTATGGAATCTTGTTCTTGACTTGGAATCGAATCATTTTCATCTGAAAACAATTCTTTTCCATCTCCTAATACAAAATCAATGGTAGAGTTTTTAAGTATTTTATCTCCTGCTTTTAATTTTTTACCATTCTGATGTATTTCTAAAACGACATCTTTAGCAATGTTTGGTATGTATTTTAACTTTCCTTCTTGTAAACCTAATGTTCTAATTGTATTAGCGGCTTGACGGAACGTTTTGTTAATTAAATCAGGTAAAGTAACGGTTGAAAATCCACCCGCGTTTAATTTTACATATATTTTTCTTCCATCTTTTACTTTAGAACCTGGACGTGGATCCTGTTCTACAATTGTATAAGGTGGAAATTCAGGTTTAAAATCAACCGTGTCCAATAAAAAAACTTCTAAACCCTCTTCATCTAACTTTTCTTCTGCCACTTCAAGTTTCATTTTAGTAATATCTGGTACGTTTATTTCTTCACCGTGATTGGTACTAAAATCAAGAAACTTAACGATAGCAAATAAAAATACTATTACGATTACTAGTGCTACAACTAAATTTTTATAAAAGGCAGAACTGGTTAAAAATCTTTTTAAACTCATAGAAATAAATTTTAGCAAAAGTAATGATTTTCTTTATTGTTGTACTATTTTTTAACGTATGAACCGCTAAAATAATTTATTTTCAAATTTATTGTTTACTAGTCCACAAAATATAATAAATTTGTTACACCAAAATTTAGAATAGTATGAGGAACATAGCCGTTGTAATGGGCGGATATTCAGATGAATCAGTCATTTCTTTGAGAAGTGGCCAATTAATCTTAAATCACCTTGATAAAACCAAATACCATATTTATGAAGTACATATAGTACCCGATTCTTGGAATGTGCTTTACAATGCTAAAAAATACGACATAAATCGTGCCGATTTTTCAGTTACTATTGATGACCAAAAAATAACTTTTGATGTAGTAGTAAACACGATTCATGGTACACCTGGCGAAGACGGACACATGCAGGCCTATTGGGAACTTGTAAATTTGCCCTATACAGGTTGCAACTTCTATCAGAGCAGTCTAACGTTTAATAAACGTGACACCTTATCCGTACTAAGTAAATTTAATATCCCACGAGCAAAATCGATTTATTTAACAGAAGGCATGCCTATTCATGTTGATCATGTAATGGCAGAATTGGGCTTACCTTTTTTTGTGAAACCAAATCAATCTGGGAGTAGTTTAGGTGTATCTATGGTACAAAACCCTAGCGAATTTGACAAAGCCTTAGCTTTTGCCTTTGCGGAAGATAAAGACATTTTATTGGAATCTTATTTAAAAGGAACCGAAATTTCTGTTGGTGTTTTAAAATACAAAGGCGTTACAACTGTATTAGGAATTACCGAAATAGTACCTAAAAATGCTTTTTTTGATTATGAAGCTAAATATTTAGGAAAATCTGAAGAAATAACTCCAGCACGCATTTCAGTTGAAGTAGAACAACTTGTCAAGAAAACGGCTATTAAAGTATATGATTCATTGGGCATGCAAGGATTTTCAAGAACCGATTTCATCATTATGGATGGGATTCCTCATTTCATTGAAATCAATACCAATCCAGGATTAAGCCCGCAAAGCATTTTTCCGCAACAAGCCGCCTATGCTAAAATGAATTTTGCCGAATTACTAGATAATGAAATCGAATTAGCATTGGCACGAAAACCTATTTGGAAAAAATAATTTTAAACAAACAACTCATGAAAAAAGCTGTATTTCCGGGTTCTTTTGACCCCATAACTAACGGACACTTTGACATCATTAAAAGAGGAATTTCTTTATTTGATGAAGTTATTGTGGCTATTGGTGTCAATGCAGATAAAAAATACATGTTTGATTTAGAAGATCGAAAAAAGTTTATTGAAGAAGCTTTTAAAAATGAACCTAAAGTAAAAGTGATAACGTACAGTGGTTTAACGATAGACTTATGCCAAAAGGAACAAGCAAACTTTATTTTACGTGGTCTTAGAAATCCAGCCGATTTTGAATTTGAAAAAGCAATTGCACACACCAATCGGACTTTATCCAAAATAGAAACCGTTTTCTTACTAACTGCTGCAAAAACGTCATTTATATCTTCTAGTATCGTGAGAGATGTATTGAGAAACGGTGGCGATATTTCGGGCTTGGTTCCTGCTTCTGTATTAAAAAAATAACACCATGTTAAAATACCTTTTTTTATTTGTTGGCACTTCATTTTGCTTTGCACAACAAAATTGGAATACCACTTTTGAAAATGGAAATGGTAATCAATCTGTAACGTATGAAGATTGTATTGCTTTTTATAAAAAATTAGACGCCGCATTTGAAACCATTACCTTGCAAGAAATGGGTAATACAGACAGCGGAAAACCTTTGCATTTAATTTTATTTTCTGCAACAAAAAATTTTGACTTTAATAATCAAAAAGCTAAAATATTAATCAACAACGGCATTCACCCAGGCGAACCAGATGGTATAGATGCAACGATGAGTTTATTTAGAGATTTGGCTTTACAAAAAATTTCGATACCCCATAACACGTTAATAGCAGCAATTCCTGTCTATAATATTGATGGCATGCTTAACAGGAATTCTTCATCAAGAGCCAATCAAAATGGTCCTGAGGCTTATGGATTTAGAGGCAATGGCCGAAACTATGACTTGAATAGGGATTTTATTAAATCGGACACTAAAAATTCAAGAAGTTTTCAAGCTTTATTTCATCTTGTAGAACCAGATGTGTTTTTAGACAATCATGTTTCAAACGGAGCTGATTATCAATATACGTTTACTTGTATTGCCACACAACATGAACGTTTAGGTGTTAAACTAGGCAACTATTTTGCAACTGAAATGTATCCCGCATTAGTACAAGACATGCAAAAAAAGAAAATTGATGTGGTACCTTATGTTAACGTACATAGCACTACACCAGACAAAGGTTTTGAACAGTTTACAGATACACCAAGATATGCAACGGGCTATACTACCCTATTTCACACATTAGGTTTTGTACCAGAAA
Organism: uncultured Flavobacterium sp.; assembly: GCF_937876455.1. GTDB lineage: Bacteria > Bacteroidota > Bacteroidia > Flavobacteriales > Flavobacteriaceae > Flavobacterium. The sequence goes on along the minus strand of NZ_CALFIG010000156.1, from coordinate 2,960 downwards.
CGCATATGCTTAAAGCGTTTAAAGATCGTGTAAAAGTAACGTATGAATTTATGGTTAGTGCCATCAACTATACCGATAAAAATTTTCAAAAAATAAAACAGGTAAAAGAAGAAAATAAACTAGATTTCCAACCTGGAAAAAAGTATCCTATTGAATGGGCAATTGATTCTACACAAGTTTCTTATATCAATTTTAAAGGGTACGAAGGAAGTTACAAACCCAGTGCTATTTCTGGAAAACCAAGATTGTTTTATGACAGAAATAAACCCTTTACAAAAAAAATTCCGTTTTATGGAAACTATAAAGCCACTAAATTTGTAACCATTCCAAGAGCCTACATTATACCTCAAACCCAATGGCCTGTTATTGAGCTTTTAAAGCTAAACAATATTGCCTATGCACAATTTACAAAGGACACTCTCATTGAGGTAGAAACGTACAAAATAAAAGATTATAAAACATCTAAATCGCCTTATGAAGGACATTATGGGCATTTCAGTACGCAGGTAACTACCCAAACAGCACAACTAAAATGTAACAAAGGAGATTATTATTTTTCTACAGCGCAATTTGGCGTTAAATATTTAGTTGAAACACTAGAGCCTGAAGCGGTTGATTCTTTTTTTAATTGGAATTTCTTTGATACGATATTGCAACAAAAAGAATATTTTTCAGCCTATGTTTTTGAAGATGTTGCTAAAAAAATACTAGACGAAAACCCAGAACTTAAACAAATATTTGAGGCTAAGAAAAAAAGCGATACTACTTTTGCAGAAGATGGCGCTACACAATTAGATTGGATTTACAAACAAACACCTTATTATGAAAAGGCGCATTTGCAGTATCCTGTTTATCGAGTGAATTAGAAAATGTGTCAATTAGTCTAAATCGAGAAATTGGCAAATTGACAAATTAAACTGCTATGCTTCAAACAACAACTTAATATTTTCATATGAATTTTCAAGTGCTTTAGGGATAGTGTCTGGATGCAACCAAGCCACTTTTTCTATGCCTTCATCTTCTTGTGGACAAGGCGTGCCTTCAAAATTAGTAGTCATTTTATACCAATACGTAATTTTAAGTTTATACCGACCGTTGCGTTTAAAAATATGATAGGTTTTTTGTAATTTATCTACAATTTTTAACCCTGTTACACCCGTTTCTTCTTCCACTTCTCTAATGGCAGTATCTTCTATTTCTTCATTTTTTTCAATCCCTCCTTTAGGCAAATCCCATTTCCCGTTTCTAAAAATAAACAACACCTCCCCTTTTTTGTTATATACCAACCCTCCACCTGCTTTTGCAACAGGCATTTTAGATTTCAAGGTTTTCAAAATCAATTTTTCATCCGGATGGTACAAAAGCGCACGGTCTATTTTATTTAAAAATAGTTCAGAAATCACTTTTCTAATATTTACTGTTTCCAATAAATAAATTCTAAAATTTGTCTCCTTTTCCACTTTATTTGTTAAAAAAAGTGGTTTGTCGTTCACAAAAACTTTATACATTTGCACTATGATATTTAATACTAATACAGCACAGCAAACCGCAGAATTGCTTTTACAAATAAACGCAATTAAACTGAATTCTAAAAATCCTTTTACATGGGCTTCTGGTTGGAAGTCACCTATTTATTGTGACAACCGCGTAATTCTTTCATTTCCAGCCGTTAGAAATTATGTAAGAGATGAATTCGTGAAACAAATTGAAGCGAAATTTGGCAAACCAGACGTGATCGCAGGTGTAGCAACAGGCGCTATTGGCATTGGAATTTTAGTAGCCGAAGCCATGGGATTGCCTTTTGTTTACGTAAGACCTGAACCAAAAAAACACGGCAGACAAAACCAAGTTGAAGGGTTTTTACAAAAAGGACAAAACGTAGTTGTAGTTGAAGATTTAATATCAACAGGCGGAAGCAGCTTACTAGCCGTAGAAGCTTTGCGCAATGAAGGTGCTGTTGTTAAAGGCATGGCGGCTATATTTACGTATGGCTTCCCTATCTCTGAAGAAAAAATAAAAGAAGCGAATTTAGACGTCTATACCTTAAGTAATTATGACAACTTACTTCAAAAAGCAATAGACAAAAAATACATTTCTGAAAACGAATTGGAAACGTTACAAACTTGGAATGCTAATCCCGCTGAATGGGAAGTTGGTAATGGATAATGGGAAAGTTGAGTCTCAGTTTTCAGTCTCAGTTTTCAGTGATAAGTATATAATTTAATCCTAAATCGTAAATCGTAAATGGATTTTCTTTGTGTCTTTTGTGGTAATTTTGTGAAACTTTGTGATATAGCTAATAATGGGTAATTGGTATATAAAGCCAACAACGAACAACGAACAACGAACAACCAACAACGAACAACGAACAACAAACATCTAACATAAAAATTATGAATTTAGAAAGTAAAAAAGTAACGGTAGAAAAAGCTGCGTCTTATATATTTAATGCATTAATTGATGTAACGCAATATGAAAAATTAATGCCTGAAAACATTGCAAAATTTGAAGTTACGGCGCCTACCGATTTCATCTTCGGATTAAAAGGTATGCCAGAAATTAAATTACGTTTAAAAGAACAAACACCAAATTCATTAGTAAAACTAGGTGCTGCAAGCGATAAATTACCTTTCTCGTTAACCGCTACTATTGACACCTTATCCGATGAATCTTGCGCAGTACAATTATTTTTTGAAGGCGAATTTAATGCCATGATGGCGATGATGGTTAAAGGCCCTATTTCAAATTTCATTGAAACTTTAGCGAGTAATATGCATAAGCTGTAAGTTCATTCCCCTTCACTTCGAGTAGAAGTCAGTTTTCAGTACTCAGTTTTCAGTATACAGTATATTATATACCGTATCAATAATCTGTACGAGCAATCCTCAATTTCAAAATTCCCACTCCCATTACCCATTACCCATTACCCATTACCCATTACCCATTACCCATTACCCATT
>NZ_CALFIG010000155.1 GCF_937876455.1 uncultured Flavobacterium sp. | reverse complement strand
CGATCTTTGCTTGGAGTGGTACCTTAGCAATATTGTCTTTTGCGACTTGCATGGTGGGTTCAGCAATTCCGATTCCAGGCGGGAAGAAATAAAGTTTGATGTTTTTATGAAAATAGCTTTATCTCTAGGAGCTGATTATGTAGCTACGGGACATTATTGCAGGAAGAACACATTGCATGTTGAAGGTCAAGAAATACACCAATTACTTGCGGGAAAAGATATAAATAAAGACCAATCGTATTTTTTGTGTCAATTGTCTCAACAGCAGTTAGCTAAAGCATTATTTCCAATAGGTGAATTAACGAAACCAGAAGTAAGAGAAATTGCAGCAAAAGCAGATTTAATTACAGCTGAAAAGAAAGACTCACAAGGATTATGTTTTATTGGTAAAGTAAGATTACCTGAATTTTTACAACAAAAATTGCAGCCTAAAGAAGGATTAATTATAGAAATTCCTGAAAATGCAGCTATTTATCAAGAACCTCAACCTATACATACTAATTTTGAAGCACAATTAGCTTACGAATCGGCAAATAAAATATATGCAGAAACATTGGGAATTGTTAAAGCAAAACATCAAGGGGCACATTATTTTACTAAAGGGCAACGCAAAGGTTTACATGTTGGGGGTACAAAAGAGCCTTTATTTGTAATTGAAACAGACGTAGAAAAGAATATAATTTATACGGGACAAGGAAGTCAACATCCAGGTTTATTTAAACAAACTTTATTCATTTCAAATGATGAAGTTCATTGGGTAAGAGAAGATTTAAGATTGGCTTCACACCAAAGTCGTGATGTAAAAGCAAGAATAAGATACCGACAAGCTTTGCAATCAGCTACTTTATATCAATTTGAGAAAGGAATGTATGTAAGATTTGACGAGCCGCAATCGGCTATAACTGAAGGTCAGTTTGTTGCATGGTATGAAAATGAAGAACTACTAGGTAGTGGTGTTATTTCTTAAAATTCCCTATATTTGATAAAAATTGACATTATGAAGAAAAATTATTTTTTAGTATTCATTTTTATATTTCAATTCAGTTTTTCTCAAATTGAAGATGCTTGGGTATATTTTAATGATAAACCGAGTGCAAATTCATTTTTAGGAAATCCTCTATCTATGCTAACCCAAAGAGCATTAGATAGGAGAGCAGCTCAAAATATTTTTTTAGATATTACTGATGTTCCTGTAGAACAATCTTACATTACACAAATAACAGCTGTTCCAGGAATTACTGTAATGGCAAAATCAAAGTGGTTAAACGCATTGCATATTCGTGGTACACAGACGGTAATTCAATCATTAACTAATTTGTCTTTTGTTAACAACGTAAGGTTTGCAAATCATGCTTTAAATCCTACAGGCCGAGTTGTTTCAACTCAAAAGAATAGTTCTAGTGCAAAAAACTGGAATGTACAAGTGAATTACAACTACGGAACATCAGCTAACCAAATTGAAATGTTAAATGGTCATTTATTGCACCAACAAAATTATACTGGCCAAGGTAAAATAATTGCAATATTAGATTCGGGATTTACTGGCGTTGATACTGCTGCGCCTTTCCAAAGTTTGCTTACAAATAATCAAATTTTAGGAGGATTTAATTTTCCAGATGCCAATTCAAATTATTATACAAGGCATAATCATGGTACTATGGTGCTTTCTTGTATGGGAGGAAATGTAAACGGACAATTAGTCGGTACAGCACCTGATGCTAACTATTATTTATTTATTACAGAAGATGTAAATTCAGAAAATCCAGTGGAAGAATCCTATTGGGTAGAAGCTGCAGAATTAGCCGATTATTATGGTGCAGATGTTATTAATTCATCATTGGGTTATTTTGAATATGATAATCCAAACTATTCCTATCAATATGCAGACATGACAGGAATAAAAACATTTGCAGCTAGAGGAGCTAATATGGCTTTTCAAAAGGGTATAGTAGTTGTTGTAAGCGCAGGTAATTCTGGTGCTACATCAAATCCTCATATAGGTACACCTGCAGATGCTATAGGTGCCTTAACGATTGGCGCTGTAGATAGTAACGAAGCCTATGCTTATTTTAGTTCCATAGGGCCATCTTATGATAATAGGGTAAAACCAGATGTGTGTGCAAAAGGTTTAAATGCAACTGTTAGTACAACTACGGGTTCTATAGTAATGGGAAGTGGTACGTCTTTTTCAAGTCCGATTATGGCAGGTATGGTTGCTTCTTTTTGGTCGGCTGTTCCTAACTTAACCGCTGCACAAGTGGTTCAGTTTGTTAAGCAATCGGCAGATCAATATACAGCTCCTACACCTCAAAAAGGCTTTGGTATTCCTGATTTTCAATTGGCCTTGAACAATGCTATGAATATGGAAGTTATTGAGCTGGAAAACGATTTTTATATTTATCCGAATCCTACAACTGATTTAGTTTTTTTTCATATTGAAGATGCTTCAGATAAAGGAATTATTTCTGTGTATAATGTTATGGGTCAACTACTAACAAGTAAGGAATTTGAAGGTTCATACAATGCTTTTATTGATATAGAAGCTTACAAATCAGGAATTTACTATTATACATTAGAGACTAAATATTCACATAAAGGTAAAATAATTAAAAGATAGTGAATAGAATTACACAATTATTTGATATAAAATATCCTATCATACAAGGCGGTATGATATGGAATAGTGGGTATAAATTAGCCAGTGCTGTCAGTAATGCTGGCGGATTAGGATTAATAGGGGCGGGGTCTATGTATCCAGATGTATTGCGAGAACACTTACAAAAATGTAAAAAAGCAACTAATAAACCATTTGGGGTTAATGTTCCGATGCTTTATCCAAATGTAGAAGAAATAATGCAAATACTCGTAGAGGAACAAGTTAAAATCGTATTTACTTCCGCAGGAAATCCAAAGACTTGGACACCTTTTCTTAAAGAGCATGGTATTACAGTTGTACATGTAGTAAGTAGCTCAAAATTTGCTCTAAAAGCACAAGAAGCTGGAGTAGATGCTGTTGTTGCCGAAGGATTTGAAGCAGGAGGTCATAATGGAAGAGAAGAAACAACAACATTGACTTTAATTCCTATGGTAAAAGAGAATATTGAAATACCCTTAATTGCAGCAGGAGGAATTGCAACAGGAAGAGGTATGTTGGCTGCAATGATATTAGGTGCAGATGGGGTACAAATGGGAAGTCGTTTTGCCGCTTCAACCGAGTCAAGTGCTCACGAGGCATTTAAAAAAACAATAATTGAAACGAATGAAGGAGATACGTTAGTTACATTAAAAGAATTGGCACCCGTGCGATTAATAAAAAATAAATTTTTCAATGATGTGCAAAATGCCTATGCTAATTGTGCATCTATAGAAGATTTAAAACACTTATTAGGAAGAGCAAGAGCCAAAAAAGGAATGTTTGAAGGCGATTTAGTGGAAGGCGAGCTTGAAATAGGTCAAATTGCGGGACTTATTCATGACATACAACCTGTAGCTGTCTTAATAGAAAATATTATGGCTGAATTTGAATTAGCCAAAGCTTCAATACATAATTATAATTTTTAATTTTAATGACACCAATGAAAAAAATAATTTTAGCCTTATTTGTGATTTTTCTTTCACAAGTTGCAGTTGCTCAGACTTATAAATTCAAAACTACAGGTTTTTCTGTTTCAGAGAAAACTAAAAAAGGTTGGTCAGAATGGACTAAAACTCAACCGACAGAATTATTAATTAATTTAGATAGAGACAAGAATCGTTTTGTTGTTTATTCTGAAATTATTCAACTGTATAATATTTATAAGTATGAAGATAGAGTTGAAACAGCAACTGGTTTTTCAAATAAATATTATTGTGTAGATAATGAAGGATTAGATACAGTAATTACAGTTGTTACTCCCAAAGAAAAAGCAACTTTAAAGCAAATTTATATTGCTAATGATGAAATGATGATTCAGTATGATTTAATTTATTTAGGCGAAAACAAATAAAAATTGCGTTATTCTGTTTCAAAATATATTCAAAATGTAGCTGTTTTCAAAAAACAACTTATGCATTGGGCAAATCAATTTGATACATGCATTTGTTTGGATAGTAATAGAGAACAAAATTTAAACCAGTTGTATGCTTCGTATGATTTGGTAGTTGCAGTAGATGCATTTACATCTATTCAAACCGATTATGAAAAAGCATTTGAAGAATTACATATTTATCAATCCATAACAAAAGATTGGTTGTTTGGTTATCTTTCTTATGATTTAAAAAATGATATTGAAGAACTCGCTTCAACTAATTATGACGGTTTACAATTTCCTGAATTGTTTTTCTTTCAACCCAAGAAAATTTTTTTAGTAAAAGGAAATGAGGTAGAAATGTTGTATTTAAATATGTGCGATGATGAATTAGAATCGGATTTTGAAGAAATTTCAAATTTTCAAACTGATTCATTACCGAATCAAAATAATACATCTTTAGAAATTAAACCTCGAATTTCTAAAGATGTCTATTTAGAGAAAACGGCTAAAATGTTACAATACATTCAAGAAGGTAAGGTGTATGAGGCTAATTATTGTATGGAATTTTATGCAGAAGAGGCTACTGTTAATCCATTAGCGGTGTATTATAAATTAAATGAAATTTCTTTTCCTCCATTTGCAGTATATTTTAAAAACCTCCAACATTTTGTAGCTTCTGCTTCGCCCGAACGTTATATGAAGAAAAAAGGAACTAAAATTATATCTCAACCTATAAAAGGAACGGCCAAAAGAAGTACAAATATCGAAGAAGACGAACACTTAAAAGAAAATTTAAGTAAGAATAGTAAAGAATGTTCAGAAAACATAATGATTGTTGATTTAGTACGAAATGATTTGTCACAAACCGCTACAAAAGGTAGTGTCGTAGTTGAAGAGCTTTGTAAGGTATATACATACAAACAAGTCCATCAAATGATTTCAACAATCGTTTCAGAAGTGAGTTTGCAAACTGCACCCGTAGAAATTTTACGCACAACCTTTCCAATGGGTAGCATGACAGGGGCTCCAAAAATTGCTGCAATGCAGTTTATTGAGGAATTAGAAGAAACTAAAAGAGGTTTGTACAGTGGAGTCATTGGTTATTTTACACCAAAAGGAGATTTTGATTTTAATGTGGTAATTCGAAGTATTTTGTACAATGCTAATAATCAGTATTTATCGTTTTCAGTAGGTAGTGCTATAACTTCTCAGGCTATTCCAGAAATGGAGTATGAAGAATGTATGCTTAAAGCTAAGGCATTATTTGAAGTTTTAAATTAATAACATGATAAACGCTGTACATAAACATATGCAATCTAATCTGCCTTTTCTAATGAAAAGTAAATTGTTACTGGCTGTAAGTGGAGGGTTAGACAGTATGGTTTTGTTAGCTATCATGCAGCAGTTAAAATTGAATATAGGAGTAGCGCATTGTAATTTTAGTCTAAGAGGAGAGGAGAGCGATGCCGATGAAGAATTTGTAAAACATCAAGCAAATAGTTTAAAAATAACTTGTTTTAGTAAACGGTTTGATACTGAAAAGTATGCTAATACAACTAAAAAATCTATACAAGTAGCAGCGCGTGAGTTACGTTATCAATGGTTTCAAGAGCTTGCTTTACAACATGAATATGATTTTGTTTTAACGGCTCATCATTTAGATGATCAAGTGGAAACTTTTTTGATTAACTTTACTCGAGGTACAGGTTTAGAGGGTTTAACAGGGATAAATGAAGTAAATGGTATTGTTGTAAGGCCCCTTTTACCTTATTCTAGAGAAGAATTAACGGCTTATGCTATTCATAATGCTATTTCTTGGAGAGAAGACAGTAGTAATTCATCTGATAAATATGTTAGGAATAGAGTAAGGCATCAAGTAATTCCAATTTTAAAAGAACTGAATCCTAGCTTTTTAAACGCATTTAAACAAACTATTTCACATTTAAGAGAAGCCGAAAACGTAATCGATAACACTTCAAGCTTTTATTTTGATAAAATTATAAAAAATATAGAAAATCAGTTAATTATAAATATTTTAGAATTAAAAAAAACACCAAATTATCCTTTTTATTTGTACCAATGGTTAAAAAAATATGGTTTTAAAGCTTGGGACGATATTGCAGAATTAGTAGAAGCTCAATCAGGAAAACAAATTTTTTCCCCCACACATGTGTTGCTGAAAAATAGAACCGAATTAATTGTTGCTAGAATAGAGCCATCAAATTCTCAAACGTATGCTATAAATACCATTGAGTCAAGTGTAAATTTTCCGTTAAAATTAGTCTTGTGTAACCAAAGTAACTTACATACATCAGATAAGAACACTATATTTGTAGATGCAGACGTACTTCAATTTCCTTTAACAATTAGAAAGTGGGAAGAAGGAGATTATTTTTATCCTTCAGGAATGCAAGGAAAAAAGAAAGTAAGTAAGTATTTTAAAGATGAAAAGTTATCCTTGTTTGAAAAACAATCTATTTGGATTTTAGAAAGTAATAGTCAAATAGTATGGATAATCGGTCACAGAGCAGATGCACGATTTATGTCAAAAAATGAAACTATAAATACAATTAAAATAACCTATAATAATGAGAAAAGTATTTAGTATAATAGCCTTAGTAGTTGTTTTATTTGGAACAGCCCAAATTGTAGAGCCAGTAAAATGGTCTGCAAAAGTAGTCAAACTATCAGAAAGTGAATTTGACTTAATTACATCTGCAACAATTGAGGAGGGTTGGCATTTATACTCACAATTTACACCTGATGGCGGTGCTATGCCTTTAGTGTTAAAGTATACTGCTCAAAAAGGAAATTATCAATTAATTGGAAAAACAAAAGAGAGTAAATACAAAAAGTCTTACAATGAAATATTTGAAATTGACGAGTATTATTTTGTAGGTTCTGCAACATTTATCCAGCGTATAAAACTTATTAATTCAGCATTTAAGACAATCAGTGTTAATGTTGCAGGCCAAGCTTGTATAGAAGGTAAATGTGTACCCACAGAAACTAATTTACAATTTTCATTACCTATAGCGGCAACAAATACAGTTGCTACTTCTGCTGAAACTGAAATTCCAGATTCTAGTATTTCCACATCTAATCAACGAATTGAAGTAAAATCAACAAAAAAAATAGCTACTAATCAGCAGCATACACCTGAAAAAAATAAAAGTTTATGGACAATTTTTATTTTGTCTTTATTAGGAGGATTTGCAGCTATTTTGATGCCTTGTATTTTTCCAATGATTCCTATGACGGTAAGCTTTTTTACAAAACAAAGTAAATCAAGAGCTGAAGGTATAAGAAATGCTATATTATATGGTTTATCTATTATACTCATCTATGTCCTACTTGGGTCTGTAATTACAGCTGTTTTTGGTCCAGAAGCGTTAAATGAATTGTCGACTAGTGCTACATTTAATATTATTTTCTTTGGGCTTTTAGTTGTTTTTGCCTTATCTTTTTTAGGTGCTTTTGAAATTGTTTTACCTAGTTCATGGGCTACAAAAATTGACTCTAAAGCGGACAAAGGAGGAATAATAGGTATTGTTTTTATGGCATTAGCCTTAGCTGTTGTTTCGTTTTCTTGTACAGGACCTATTGTAGGGACGTTATTAGTTGAATCTTCTAGAAATGGAGGGATGGCACCAATAGTAGGAATGTTTGGTTTTTCATTAGCCATTGCATTGCCATTTATGTTGTTTGCTATGTTTCCAGGGTGGTTAAATTCAATGCCAAAGTCAGGCGGATGGCTAAATACCGTAAAAGTTTCATTAGGTTTCTTAGAGTTAGCCTTTGCTTTTAAATTTTTATCAAATGCTGATTTAGCCTATCAAAAACATTTGCTAGAAAGAGAATTGTTTATCGCCATTTGGATTGCTATTTTTACCGCTTGGGCCTTGTATTTATTTGGAAAATATATGCTACCTCATGATTATGAAAAAGCAGATAAAATAGGGGTAGGAAGACTAACGATGGCCATAATTGTAACAGCTTTTACAGTTTACATGATACCAGGATTATGGGGCGCGCCATTAAAAATTTTAAGTGGCTTAACTCCACCTTCAACATACAGTGAAATTCCACAAGGCATCAATGGTACTAGTCAAAATGCTTCAAAATCAGATTTACCTGAACATGCCCATTTAGGACCTCATGGAATCATTGCCTTTGAAGATTATGAAGAAGGATTAGCCTATGCCCAAAAAGTAAACAAGCCTATTTTGTTAGATTTTACGGGAGATAATTGTGCAAATTGCAGATTAATGGAAGATAAAGTTTGGTCAAAGCCTGAAATTTTACCGCTAATAAAAAATGAATTAGTATTAATTTCATTGCATTGTGATAGAAAAGTTCATTTACCAAAAGATAAGCAATACATTTCTAAAACCACTGGAAAAGAAGTTATTACAATAGGTAATAAATGGACTGATTTTCAAATTACAAGGTATGCTAGTAACGCCCAACCTTTATATGTAATTTTAAATGCTAAAGGCGAAGATGTGTCAAAACCAATTGCTTATACTACTGATGTTCAAGAATATAAAAAATGGTTGGAAGACGGAATAAATGCGGCTAATAAGTGAGTAAGTAATAAAAAGTAAGCTTGTAAAACCTGTTCTAAATGAATAGGTTTTTTTATTTGATTTATTTTCTTACATTTGTAATTGTATAAGCCATTAAATAATTTATAAGCCATGTTAGTAAAAGTCTTCGGAAGCGCCGTTTTCGGTGTAGATGCCACAACCATTACTGTAGAAGTAAATATTGATAAAGGAATTGGTTACCATTTGGTGGGACTACCAGATTCTGCCATCAAAGAGAGTAGCTTTAGAATTGCTGCCGCCCTAAAAAATAATCAGTACGAACTTCCTGGAAAAAAAATAACCATTAATATGGCTCCTGCCGATTTGCGTAAGGAAGGTTCTGCCTATGATTTAACCTTAGCAATTGGTATTTTAGCTGCGTCAGGTCAAATTCAATCCGAAAAAGTCAATCAATATATTATAATGGGAGAACTCTCCCTTGATGGTGGATTGCAGCCAATCAGAGGTGCATTGTCAATTGCCATTAAAGCAAAAGAGGAAGGTTTTAAAGGAATTATCTTGCCTTTTCAAAATGTAAAGGAGGCAGCAATAGTAGAAGGACTGGATGTATATGGTGTAGAAAATGTACTTCAGGTAATTGATTTTTTTGAAGAGAAAGGAAATTTACAACCTACTAGTATTGATACACAAACTGAGTTTACAAAAACACTTGATTTTCCAGAGTTTGATTTTTCTGATGTCAAAGGTCAAGAAAGCATTAAGCGCTGTATGGAAATTGCCGCAGCTGGCGGGCACAATATTATTTTAATTGGACCTCCTGGATCAGGGAAAACAATGTTAGCTAAACGTTTGCCAAGCATATTACCACCTATGTCTATGCAAGAGGCATTAGAGACAACTAAAATTCATTCTGTAGCAGGTAAAATTAAAGATACGGGCTTACTAACACAAAGACCTTTTCGTTCTCCACATCATACAGCCTCAAGTGTTTCATTAGTTGGTGGGGGAAGTTATCCGCAACCTGGAGAAATTTCATTGGCACACAACGGTGTGTTATTTTTAGATGAATTACCCGAATTTAAACGTGAAGTTTTAGAAGTTATGCGCCAACCTTTAGAAGATAGAGAAGTAACGATTTCAAGAGCTAAATTTACGATTACTTATCCGTCTTCTTTTATGTTAGTAGCGAGTATGAATCCAAGCCCAGGAGGTTATTTTAATGACCCAAATGCCCCCGTTTCAACATCTCCCATGGAAATGCAACGTTATTTAAGCAAGATTTCAGGGCCTTTATTGGATCGTATTGATATTCATATTGAAGTAACTCCAGTTCCTTTTGAAAAATTATCTGATACAAGAAAAGCAGAATGCAGTACTGAAATCAGGAAACGGGTAACATTAGCTAGAGCTATTCAAACAGCACGCTTTATACACTACCAACATATTCATTACAATGCTCAAATGAGTAGTAAGTTAATTCGAGAATTTTGTACTTTAGACTCTATTTCTCTTCAATTATTAAAAACAGCAATGGAACGGTTGAATTTATCCGCACGAGCGTATGATAGAATATTAAAAGTATCGAGAACCATTGCTGATTTAGAAGGGGCTTCCTCTATTGCTTCTCATCATATTGCAGAAGCTATTCAGTACCGTAGTTTAGATAGGGAAGGTTGGTTAGGATAAATAAATATCGGTTTGTTGAAGCTTAAATATAAATTTGCATACTACCTGATACAAGTTTTGGAAATTAGGTTTAAACCAATTTCTTGTAAGTTGTTTAAAGATGCAATAAATAAATTGCATACAAAAAGTTTATTAACTAAGTTCAGTTGTGTATAAAAATTATTTAAACATCATTTTGTAATGCTATTTCTTTAGAAAAAACGTGGTGAGACCACACGAGAGGGTTTAAAAATTTCGTATCTTAAAAATACTTCGTGAGAACCTTTGTTGAAATGTGATAATCGTGTAGTTTCTTGATCATATCCATAGCCTAAAAACCAACTACTTGAAATTTGGAACCCAATTAAACCACTTATGGCAGACCCCATTCTATATGAACCTCCTATAGTTAACCTATCTTGTATTAAAAAATTGGCATTAATATCTAATTGAAAAGGAGCACCTTCAGTCACTTTAGATAAAAAGGAAGGTTTAAATTTTAAAGTGGGGTTGATGGTAAAAATATACCCTGCTAAAAAATAATAATGAATTGATTTTCTATTAATTGCAATTTCATTATTAGTGTAGTATTTAGTTTTCATGAAATTAGGAACAGAGAATCCAGTAAAAAAACTATCTGAATAATAATAAATGCCAGCACCTATATTGGGCGATATTTTTCCATTCAAATTTTGAAATTCTGGATCATTTTGCTGAAATATATTTAATTTGTTTGCATCTAAACTATAAAAGTTAGCACTTGTTTTTAAACCAAAGGCCAATCTTGAGGTTGTGCTAAATTGTATATTATAAGCCATATCTGCAGAAACTATATTTTCTGTTGTTGCTCCTATATTGTCATTTG
>NZ_CALFIG010000154.1 GCF_937876455.1 uncultured Flavobacterium sp. | reverse complement strand
CATATAAAAATTGGACAGTTTAAACATAAAAATCTTTGGGCACGCATTCATAATAGTTTAAGTAAAATCTTTCTGAACAAAAATCCTAAATTAATTAAACGACAAGAATATATCCTTGAAACCTTACAATTACATGGTATTCAAGATCAAATACTTGTGCTTAATCCTGAATTAATTGATTTAGCTTATCACAAACAAATTAAAGGTTATACTAAAAAATACATGGCCTATTTATATGACAGTATGGCCAGATGTTCAATTTCACATTTGTTAGATGGTATTTTTGATGAAATTTATTCTTTTGATAAGGAAGATATTCAAAACTATGGTTTTAAACCTACTACAAATTATAATTATATAGAAAAAATACAAAAATCTGCTCCAAGTGATATAAAAAATGATGTATTATATATTGCCTCATTTGATAAACGTATTTCTAATCTATTTGCTTTACAAACGTATTTTGACCAACTTAAAAAATCGTATAAATTTATTGTTATTGGAAAAAAAACAACCTTGTATAAATGGAAACATTTTTTTTCATCTCAATTAAAAAAAATTGATTTAAGAAGAAACAGAGTCAATCAAAAAGAGATGCACACATATTATAAGCAAACCCAAGTTGTCATTGATTTAGTAAGAACTAACCAAACGGGATTAAGCTTTCGAATTTTTGAAGCCATGGCATTTGAAAAGAAAGTTATTACGACAAATAGAAATGTTGTTACATACGATTTCTATAATCCAAATAATATTAGGGTTATTGATGAACATAATTTAACTATTGAAGCACTTTTTTTTGAAACGTCTTATCAATCTTTACCTGACGAAATATATTTATATTATACCTTAAGCGCTTGGGTAGATCGAATTTTTAATTTGAAATAAATGAAAGTATCTGTAGCACTTTGCACCTATAATGGCGAAAACTATTTGAACGAGCAAATAGATTCTATCCTCAATCAAACTAGAAAAGTAGATGAAATTATTGTATGTGATGATAGGTCTACAGATCGCACATTTGAAATCTTAGAAGGCTATGCAAAAAGTCATCCTGATGTATTTAAAGTAGTTAAAAACGGAACCACGCTACGTAGTGTGAAAAATTTTGAAAAAGCCATTTCAATTTGCACAGGTGATGTTATTTTTCTGTCTGATCAAGATGACAGTTGGGTACCCGAAAAAGTAGCTGATATTATTCGCTTTTTTGAAGCAAATCCTACCATAAATGTGGTAGCTACAAATGGCTATTGTATGGATGAAAATTCTGATATTTCTGCTAAATATGCTTTTTGGGACGTGCCTTATTTGTTGGAAAACGAAGGCATACAATTTCAGTATGCCAAGTTAATTTCTTGTGTTTCTAACATTGCTACAGGCGCTTCTATGGCTATACGAAAAGAAATAGTTAAAGATTGTTTGCCTTTTCCAGAAATAAAAAACTTTCATCATGATGAATGGATGGCTATTATTGCTTGTAAAAGTGATAGTTTTAGAATGCTTCCAGAAAAATATTTTAACTATAGAATACATAGCTCCCAACAAGTAGGAGGTGTTTTTCATGCATATACACCAAAAACTAAAAAAATGCTAGTTGAAGTTTTTGACATATTTAATTTTTCAATTAGCTTTTCAAATGCTAAAAAGAAATTAAAGCGCTACACTATAGCCCATCAACGAAATGTGTTATTAGCTAAGTATGTAAGTCCTTATCAAGATTATTTCAAAACAATAGTAGCAGAAAACGAAACGTTATATGACGAACTTAAAAAAGCGATGTTACAACATTATCCTATAAAAGCTAGAGTATTGTTTTTGACTGACAAGTGGTTTAATAAACGACAATTAATACGTTCTACGTAAAATCAATATTTCCTAAATAATAATTCTCAATATTAGATTCTAAACGTTCTAAACTGTATATGCTCTTGGCTCTTTGTATAAGGTCATTGTTTAAGTCGTCATACTCTTTTTCATTGTCTAGTTTTTTTATAGCATCAATAATTCCTTCCATTAATGCATCATAAGTAGGAAAAACGGTACGAGCATCTTCAAATTGATAATTAAAAAATATGGGATTTTTTACTGCAAAAGAAATACTACCCGAAAACAGAGGTTCAATAAAATAACCGTCTAAACCTTCTCCAAAAGTAATGGCAAATTTTGCCTTACCAATAAGTGATTTATACGTGTCATACTTCATATCCTTAACAGTAATTAACGTATAGTTGGGAAGCTCTTTTTTCAGTTTAGTTACAATATCTTGGCGTGTAAGTTTTGTTTGATATATTTTTTTTTCAATTTCATCTGGTGACAAAACAATTATGTTTTCTTTTTCAGAATAGTGAGAATAAGCATATGGAGTAGGGCTTAGCCAAGGTGAAAATAGATGTAACGGAATATTATATTGATTTCTTTTGTCGAGTGTAGCATACTTTTCATGTGCTACGGTCATTGTAATATTTGCCGTTAGTTGTTTTAAATCTTCAACAAACTTTTCGTCAGGCATGTAAAAATCATTTTGATTTAGAATATTAATCTTAATGTTTTTACAGTTTTTTAACCATTCATTAAAAGCACTTTTTTGACCAATTGTGTTGACTAAATCTTTAATGAAAATTTCCGGAATATGAATTTCTAGTGTATCTAAAGTAGGGTAAATATTTTTAATTTCCTCAAAATTAAAAATTACTAAATCATTCTTAAAACGATGATATTTTGCAAAT
>NZ_CALFIG010000153.1 GCF_937876455.1 uncultured Flavobacterium sp. | reverse complement strand
AACGTGTAAAACGAGGTGACATAATTGGCTATGTAGGCAGTACAGGACGTAGTGAAGCACCGCATTTGCATTATGAAGTGCATAAGAATGGTGAAGTGGTCAATCCGCTTAACTTTTATTATGGCTCTATTTCTGCAAAAGAATATGTGCTACTTGCTAAAATAGCCAACCAAGAAAATCAATCGTTAGACTAAATTGAGCTCTTAACTAAAAAATTAAAATTGAGAACAAATAGTGTAACAATTTAGAACTAACAAGACTAATTATATAGAAATTTAAGAATATAGCATGCAAATAAACTTACCAGAAAAAAGATATTACAGCATAGGCGAATTAGCCAAAGCGTTTAATGTAAATGCGTCGTTAATTCGATTTTGGGATAAAGAATTTGACGAAATAAACCCAAAGAAAAATGCAAAGGGTGATAGAATGTTTAGGCCTGATGATGTACAAACCTTACAATTGATTTATCATTTAGTTAAAGAGCGAGGGTTTACACTTGAAGGTGCAAAAGTGCATTTAAAAGAAAACAAGAAAAAAACACTTGACAATTTTGGAATCATATCAAAATTAGAAGGCATAAAATCAAAACTGGTAGAATTAAAAAAAGGACTTTAACTTAGTACTCAGTCACAGTTATAAATAAAAACAAAAAAAAATAAATTAACTTAAAAACAATAAAATTATGAAAAAATGGATTGTACCTACTGTAATTATTGCATTTGTATTTTTATCTGCAATTTTTTTTTACAACGGTTTAGTAAGCACTGAAGCAGATGCTAAAACAGCTTGGTCAAAAGTTGAAAGTTCGTACCAAAGAAGAAATGATTTGATAGGAAATTTAGTAAAAACTGTACAAGGCGCAGCAGATTTTGAAAAATCGACCCTTACAGCAGTTGTTGAAGCAAGAGCAAAAGCCACATCTGTTACTGTTGATCCAGCAAATATTACGCCTGAACAATTGGCGCAATTTCAACAAGCACAGTCTGGATTATCATCTTCTTTAAGTAGATTATTAGTATCTGTGGAGCAATATCCTGACATTAAAGCCAATCAGAACTTTTTAGAATTACAATCTCAATTAGAAGGTACTGAAAACCGAATTAATGTAGAAAGAGATCGTTTTAATGATGCCGTAAATGTATATGACAAAAAAATAAAATCTTTTCCTTCTGTAATTGTTGCTAAGCTTTTTGGTTTTGACGAAATGGCTCGTTTTGAAGCTGAAGCAGGCGCAGAAAAAGCACCAGAAGTAAATTTTGATTTTGACAAAAAGAAATAACAGCATTCATGGCTTCATCTACTAAATTTTTATCTGAAAACGACGAACAAGAAATTGTAGCAGCTATTACTTTAGCTGAAAAACAAACTTCTGGTGAAATTCGTGTGCATATTGAAGAAGCTTCTTCTAAATTACCTTATGAAAGAGCAAAAGAAGTTTTTGAAATGTTAGGTATGCATCAAACAGAATTGAAAAACGGTGTCTTATTTTACGTTTGTATTCGGAATAAAAATTTTGCATTACTAGGCGATAAAGGCATTCATGAAAAAGTAGGTACAACGTTTTGGGACACTACTAAAAATGTCATTTTAGAAAATTTTAAAATGGGTAGGTTTAAAGAAGGCCTTTTAGCTGGAATAACTAGTGCAGGGGAACAATTAAGAAGTTATTTTCCTTATGACGAAGTAAATGATAGCAATGAATTATCTAATGAAATTTCGAAAAGTTAATATGAAAAAATCAATCTTCATTCTAGCCTTACTTTTCGGAATGGTTGCACAGGCACAACTTAAAATTCCTGAAAAACCTTCATTTATTCCGCCAGTAATTGATAGCACTAAAACCTTATCTGAAACAGAACTAAAAAATTTATATGATAAATTAGCTACGTATTCGGATAGTACTTCAACAGAACTTTTAGTCATGATTGTTCCTACTACCCAAGGTGAAGATATTGCAAGGTATGCAACCGATTTAGGGCATAAATGGGGAATTGGGAAAAAAGGCAAAGACAATGGCATTGTACTCTTAATTGCAAAAGAAGATAAAAAAATAACCATACAAGCAGGGTATGGGACAGAACACCTCTTAACGGATGCTATTTGTAGACGAATTATTGAAAAAATAATTAAGCCGGAATTTAAACAAGGAAATTTTTACAAAGGTATAGACGACGGAACAACAACCATCTTCAAAGTATTAACTGGTGAATTTAAAAAAGATGATATAAAAAGCGAAGGTGGTTTATTTCCACTTATCATTATTATCCTTTTTATTATCCTTTTTATCGTTATAGCTTCAAAAAATAAAGGCGGCGGTTCCAATAATCACAGAGGATTTGGCGGTCCGGATTTAGGCGATTTCATTCTGTTAAGTAGTTTAGGTCGTGGTGGATTTGGGGGAGGTTCCTCTTCTAGTGGAGGTTTCGGCGGATTTGGCGGTGGCGGCGGATTTGGTGGCGGCGGTGCTAGTGGAGGCTGGTAACTTCAGTTGGCAGTATTCAATATTTAGTATAAAAAAACCCGATAAGTAATTATCGGGTTTTTTATTATTTCTGTCTAAAGTAAATATCAATGGGCACACCACTAAAATTGTAATGTTCTCTCAGTTTATTTTCTATAAAACGCTTATACGGATCCTTTACATATTGCGGTAAATTTGCAAAAAACACAAACTGTGGCACAGGTGTAGGCAACTGCATGCAATATTTTATTTTAACATATTTTCCTTTTAATGCTGGTGGCGGATAAGCCTCAATGATAGGCAACATTAATTCATTGAATTTTGATGTGGCTACGCGTTGTTTTCTATTTTCAAACACTTCAACAGCAGCTTCTAAACCTTTTAACAATCTTTGTTTTTCTTTAGCAGACACAAATAAAATCGGAACATCGGTAAAAGGAGCTATTTCTTCTCTAATTTTACGTTCATAATCTCTAGCAGTCATGGTATCTTTTTCTACTAAATCCCATTTATTTACTAAAATCACAATTCCTTTTCTATTTTTTTCTGCCAACCAAAATATATTTTGATCTTGACTTTCAAACCCTCTTGTTGCATCAATTACTAAAATACACACATCGCTATGTTCAATAGCTCTAACAGAACGCATCACAGAATAGAACTCTAAATCTTCTTTCACTTTTGCTTTTCTTCTAATTCCGGCAGTATCTACCAAATTAAATTCAAAACCAAAACGGTTGTACGTAGTATCAATCGCATCTCTTGTTGTACCTGCAATATCTGTAACCACAAATCTATCTTCACCAATTAACGCATTAATAATAGATGATTTACCTGCGTTTGGTCGGCCTACAACGGCAAATCTTGGTAACGGATTTTCTTCTTCAACAACGGGTGGCATTTCTGGCAATACTTTTACTAATTCATCTAGCAAATCTCCCGTTCCACTTCCATTCATGGCGCCAATTGTAAAATATTCGCCCAGACCTAAATTGTAAAACTCAACAGCGTCTGCTACTCTTTTAGAATTATCTACTTTATTTACTGCTATTAAAACAGGTTTAGTTACTTTTCTTAACAACTTAGCTACTTCTGCATCCATTGGCGTAATACCTTCTTCCACATCAACCATAAAGATAATAGCATCACATTCATCAATAGCTAGTTCTACTTGTTTACGAATTTCTGCTTCAAAAATATCTTCAGAGCCTTTTATATATCCTCCAGTATCAATGACAGAAAACTCTTTTCCATTCCATTCACTTTTTCCATAATTTCTATCACGAGTAACTCCACTCACTGAGTCCACGATAGCGTCTCTTCGTTGTATTAAACGATTAAAAAAAGTAGATTTTCCTACATTTGGTCTTCCTACAATGGCAACTATATTATTCATATCATTTCTAAACTAGGCTACAAAGGTACTATTTAATACCATAATATCAATTTTTTTACTACATTAGACCTAACTATTTTAAAATAAAGCTATTATGGAAAGTCAATCAGACATAAGGCTTCGCCTTCGTTTTTATAAAGATATTAATGAAAATATTGAAGTTGTTCGTGCAAAATTTATTGCTTACAAAAAAATTAAGTCAACTGATTATCTAATGAAAATAAGAGGCAACCATATTCAATTTACCGTTTCTGGCGACAAACATCAATACTGGTCTCCTCACTTAACGGTTGAACTTGAAGAATTAGAAAACAGCAATGGACAAGCAACACACATACGAGGATTATTTGGTCCTGCGCAAACGTTATGGACATTTTTCATTTTTTTACATTTTATTATCGCAGGTGTTTTTTTAGTCTTTTCAATGTTTGCTTACTCGAACTACAGTTTAAACAAACCGACAACATCCAATCTAATCATTATGGGATTAATGGTACTATGTTGGTTTTTACTCTACTTCATTGGTCGTCAAACCAGAGAAAATGGATATGAACAAATGGAAGAATTAGAAAATGAATTTAAGAAAATAATTGAAAACTAGAAAGAATTTTATTCGATGGTCTTTCTTTTGTTTTTTTTTAGAGTTTTAAAGCTATAACCTTTATTCTAAATACTAAGATTTACTTTTGATTATAGCCAAATCGTCTTAATTGGAAAGAACTATTTCTCCAATCTTTATTTACTTTTACAAAGATTTCAATATGTATTTGTTTGGCAAAAAACTGTTCTAAATCAGCACGTGCTTGCATTCCCACTTTTTTCAAAGCACTTCCTTTGTGTCCTATGATGATTCCTTTTTGAGTTTCTCTTTCCACCATAATAACGCTTTTTATTTTAATTATAGTTTCTTCCTCTTTAAATTCTTCTGTTTCAACTTCCACAGCATACGGAATTTCTTTATCATAGTTTAATAAAATTTTTTCTCTTATCGTTTCATTAACAAAAAATCGTTCGGTTTTATCTGTCAATTGATCTTTTGGATAAAAAGGTGGCGAAATTGGCAATAATTCTATAATTCTATTTAAAACGGTTTCAACATTAAAGTTTTCTAATGCCGAAATAGGATAAATTTCCGCATTAGGTACTTTTTCTTTCCAAAGTGCTACTTGAGATTCTAACAAGTCTTGATTTGATTTATCAATTTTATTCAAAAGCAGTAACACTGGAATTTTTGCATGGATAATTTTGGTAAAAAAAGCTTCATCTTTAAGTTCTTTTTCACCTAATTCAACCATATAAATTAAAATATCTGCATCGGTAAAGGCTGTTTTAACAAAATCCATCATGGAATTTTGCAATTCGTAAGCGGGTTTAATAATTCCTGGTGTATCAGAAAACACGATTTGGTAATGCTCGTCATTTACAATTCCAAAAATACGATGACGTGTTGTTTGTGCTTTACTTGTGATAATAGACAAACGTTCGCCTACCATAGCATTCATTAAAGTTGATTTACCTACGTTTGGATTTCCGATTATATTTACAAAACCTGCTTTATGCATCTTAGCTATTTTTTTACAAAGGTAAAACTTCTTTAGCGAAGTACAATTTAATCGTTATAAATAAAAAAATTAATAGTCTAAACAACAAAATCTCAAAAGTCTAGTTTATAGTTTAATATTACGTATAAATCGTATTTAACCATTATTATCAGTTTTTTTTCCTAATTTTGTATAGAAAATACTGAATAAGTAATTAAATAGTGTGCTAAATTTACTTAATTATTGTTTTCATGTATTTCCCCTAAACCAATAATTTTTTGATGAAAATAAAAACTAGTAAAATTAATAAACTGATTGTTAATCGTTTGTTTTGGTTTTTTGTGATGTATAATATTGGTACTTATACATCTATAGCTTCCAACTCTGGGTTAACAGATACCATCATTTCTCCAAAAAGCAGCTTATTTGCAGTAAGTTTTACTACAAATCCGGCTGCTGTAAGTGGAACGGTAACTATTTGTCAAGGCCAAACAATTACTTATACCAACACATCAACAGGTGTAGGCACTAACCCAACATTTGCATGGTCTTTTCCAGGAGGAAGCACTACATCTTCAACTTCAGCGGGGCCGCATACTATTGCCTATAATACAACAGGAAATTTTACAACTACACTAACCATTGGTGGTTCAAGCAGTAGTATAAATGTAGTGGTGACTAATTCTACACCAAGCAATCCAGTAATTAATATTACTCCAAATGTTGGTTGGGCAGTAACTACTTTCAATAATGCAAGTTATTTTGATTATTGTGCAGACGGGACTACAGGAGGGTTATTTCTTTTCTCTACAAACTCAACAAACACAAGTACAACCACTCAACATATAATTGACTGGGGAGATGGCTCTCCAAATACAACTGTAACAGCGTCTAACATTATTGATGATTTTCATGCATATTCTTCAAATGGGATTTTTCAAATAACATATACCGTGATATTACAATCGGGTTGTAGTAATACGAAAATATACAATGTGTTTATTGGCGCAAATCCGTCTGCTTCAATAATAAATAATGGGATTCCTGTTTTATGTAATCCCGGTAGTGTACAATATTCTATTATTCCGGGTGCACAAAACACCTTTGGAACAATTTATGTATTTCAAGTGAATGATAATTCACCTGCACAAACATTTACCCATGCACAAGTAATAAGCCCTGGTTTTAATGTAACTCATACATTTAATAACGTTTCATGTTCAACAAGTTCTAACATTAACGGAACTATTTATCCTAATTCATTTCAAGCTTCTATTACGGTATCCAATCCATGCGGAAGTAGTTCAAGCGCTATTGGACCAATCAACATTCAGTCTAAACCCATAGCTGCAATTTCGGCAAATCCGACAAATAGTCAAATTTGCTTGAACACATCTGTAGTTTTTACAGACATAACAACTCCAGGAACAAATATTGGTTCTAGTCCAACATTCACTTGTACACAAACCTATAAAAGATACTGGCAAATAACCGGACCTTCAGGTTTATTTACAGTGGGTCCATCCGGAGTAATTGCTGCAAATCCATTCATTTCTGTTGTCGGAAATTTAGGTTTCAATGGAAATTTACCAAACAACCCGTCTATTTGGACAAGTACTGCAACCAATGCTTTAACCATCACCTTTAATACTCCAGGAACATATAGTATTACTTTATTTACATCAGGATCAAACAGTTGTGGAATTACATCTGAAACTAAAACCATCTGCGTCAACCCAGAAGTAATTGCGGATTTTACATTAAGTCCTATAACAGGTTGTGCGCCTACAACAATAACATTAGACAATTTATCAAGTTTGCCAGGATGCTCAAACACTAATGTTTACAGTTGGCAAGTAACTCAAACGAATCCAGATAATTGTCCAAATACAACTAGTCCAGGTTGGAGTTTTACAACAGGTAATGCATCGTCTTTTGAACCGGAAATCACTTTTACAAGTGCTGGTGTATATACTGTTCAGTTAACAACATCTCTTCAAAATGCTGTTGCAGGTCCATTGTGTCAGCCCGATATAAAAACACAGACAATAACCATTAAAGACAAACCAAAAACTACACTGACGGCTCAAACTATTTGTGAAGGCACTACACTAACTTTAAATCCGACAGTTTTTAACTGTTATGCTTCACAAGCAGTTACCTATTTATGGGATTTTGGAAGTACACCTCCTACATCTATTTCCAGCACAACATCTAGTAGTCCAACGGTGACTTTTGCTACAGCCGGAACCTATAATTACACGCTAACGCTAACAAATGAATGCGGAAGTAATACATTTTCTAGTAGTATTATTGTTAATCCAGCGGTACAAATTAGTGCTTCAGGACCATCTGCGACTTGTTTAAATACTGGGATTCCTTTAACGGGTTCGATTACTGGAGGAACTACAACTGGAACATGGACAGCTTCAATTACTGGAGGTACATTTTCACCAAATGCTACAACATTATCTCCAACCTATACGCCGCCGTTAAATTATACAGGCACCATAACTTTTACATTAACTTCTGCTGACCCTTCAGGACCTTGTCCGGCAAAAACAATTACATTTTCAGTAGTTGTAAATGCTCAAGCTACAGCAGAAGCAGGAACCTATAACCCTGTTTGTCAAAATGGCTCATTACAATTAAACGGAACAGTAGGCGGAGCCGCTTCAACAGGAAGTTGGACGTCTTCAAATGGCGGTACTTTTTCAGATATTAATAGTTTAACAAGTACCTATTCACCACCTGCAGGATTCACAGGGACTATCGTTTTAACATTAACTACAAATGATCCTCCAGGACCATGTAATCCTGAAACGGATACTGTTACTATAACCGTTATTTCTACTCCTACGATAAATAGTATAGCTAATGTTGTTGCTTGTCATTCTGGAAGTGTGGGACCTATTTCATTTTCTGGAACCAATGCTACAAATTATGCTTGGACAAATAGTAATACAGCTATCGGACTTGCGGCTACTGGAACAACTCCTATTACCTTTACAGGTACAAATACTGGTACAACTCCAATTACCGGAACTATAACAGTTACACCCTTTAACACAAGTGGTGCAACTTCATGTCCGGGAACACCTACAACATTTACAATTACCATTAACCCTAAAGGGCAGGTAAATACAATTTCCAATCAAGTAGTTTGTAATGGAGATACCGTTATTATACCTGATTTTTCCACTGCAAACACAGTTGGAATAACTACTTACAGTTGGACTAATTCAAATACAGCTATTGGTTTAGTCTCTTCTGGAACTGGAAACATTAGTTCATTTACAGCAACAAATACAAGTACAGCCCCAATAAACGCAACGATAACTGTTACGCCTACTTTTACTAATGGTAATGTTAGTTGCTCAGGACTTTCTAAATCATTTACAATTACAGTAAACCCAACTGCACAAGTAACTCAACCAAACAACTTTATTTTTTGTGCAGGAACTGCTTCAACAGCTATTCCTTTTTCAACCACAAATACAGTGGGCACTACTACATACAACTGGACAAACGATACACCTAGCATTAGTTTACCTGCTTCTGGAACGGGAAACATCCCTGTATTTACTCCCGTAAACAACACCACAAGCCCAATAACAGCAACAATAACTGTCACGCCTACTTTTGCTAACGGAGGAACAAATTGTACGGGTCCAGCTAAAACATTTACAATTACAATCAATCCAAAAGGCCAAGTAAATACTATTACAAATAGTACATTTTGTAATGGAGATGTGGTTTCTGCTATTTTATTTTCAACTAATAATACAGGCGGAACAACAACTTACAACTGGACAAATAATACGCCTTCAATAGGATTAGCCGCATCAGGAACTGGCAATTTACCATCATTTACAGCAACAAATAATGGGACTGCTCCTGTGACTGCTACGATTACTGTAACACCAACTTTTGCGAACACAACCAATTGTGCTGGAACAGCTACAACTTTTACGATACTTGTCAATCCTTCTGCAAGAGTAAGTACCGTTACAAACAAAACCGTTTGTAATGGCGGAACGCTAGCAGCAATTAATTTTTCGACTACTAACACTGGGGGTAACACAACCTATACATGGACTAACGATACCCCTTTAATAGGATTAGCAGCTTCAGGAACTGGAAATATCAGTTCTTTTACAGCTATCAATACAGGAACAAGTCCCATTATAGCTACTATTACTGTAACACCTAGTTATACAAATAATAGCGTAACATGCACGGGTACAGCTACAACATTTACAATTACAGTAAATCCTACAGGTCAAGTAAATCCAATTTCTAATCAAGTTTTATGTAACGGAACAAGCACAACAGCCGTTACATTTTCAACTAATACCACAGGAGGAAGTACTATTTATAACTGGACAAATTCAAACCCGGCTATTGGTTTAGCAGCTTCGGGTTCAGGAACTATCAATGCGTTCAATGTAACTAACACAACTCCTAATGCAATAACAGCAACAGTAACTGTTACTCCCTCTTTTTCAAATGGAACACCTGCTTGTCCTGGACAAACACAATCATTTACTATAACGGTAAACCCTAGCCCTGCCGTGAGCTTCTCGCCTGTTAATCAAACCATTTGCTCAGGAGATACTTCGGCTTTAGTCAATTTAAGCAGTACTACTTCGGGTGCAACATTCTCTTGGACAGCTGTGCAACCTACAGGAATAACTGGCGTAACAACTTCAGGAACAAATACAATTCCTGTGCAAACTTTAGTCAATACAACTAATGCACCAATTACAATTACATACGCAGCTGTAGCGGCAACTAACGATGCCTCTGCTTGTGCAGGTAGTACTTATAATTATACCATTACTGTAAAACCGAGACCTAGCATTACTGAAAGTTTTGCTAACGCTATTTGTAGTGGCGGTACATTCTCAATAACACCAGCTAATTCTACCTTAAATAGCATTCCTACAGGAACAACCTATTCTTGGAGTTTGCCTACCGTTACAGGTGGTGTTACAGGAGGGGCTGCTGGGGTTAATCAAACAACTATTGGTGGAACACTTGTTAATCCAACTAATATAGTACAAACGGCTACCTATACCGTTACTCCTAGCTTCAATGGTTGTTCAGGAAGTACTTTTACCGTTGTAATTAGTGTTAACCCTAAACCAGTTATTGCTAATGTAACACATCCTGCTATTTGTTCAGAAACAGCATTTTCTGTAACGCCAGCTAATAGCGGAACTACTATTGTTCCTGCTGGAACAACTTATACCTGGACTATTAGTACAAATGCAAATATAACAGGAGCAAGTACTTCTACTACTGCTGGAATTAGTACCATTAGCCAAATACTTACCAATACATCGAATACACCTCAAACAATAGTATATACCGTTACACCAACTTCAGGTGATACTGGTAATTGTGTGGGAAGTACTTTTACAATAACCGTAGTGGTAAGTCCAAAACCAGCTATTTTAGCTACTACTCCAACTATTTGTTCGGGAACTGCATTTACAGTAACACCAACTAATGGTAGTGGTAACATTGTACCAAGCGGTACAACCTATACTTGGACAACACCTGTAAGTAATCCTTTAGGGGCTATAACAGGTGGAACAAGTCAAGCAACAGGTTTAGCTACTATAAGTCAAACACTAACCAATACAACAACAGCACCGGCTACGTTAGAGTATACTGTTACTCCTACTTCTGGTGTTTGTGCTGGAACACCTTTTACCATTACAGTAACCGTTAATCCTACCCCAACTACTTTAGGATTAACCAATCAAACCTATTGTAATGCAGTGCCAACTAATGAAATTGTATTAACCAATGGAGTCGCTGGAACTACATACACTTGGACAAACTCCAATCCAGCTATCGGGTTAGCAGCTTCTGGAACTGGAAATATTCCTGTGTTTACACCAACAAATAGCACAACAGCACCTATAACTGCAACGATATCTATTATCGCAACAGCTAATGGATGTGCAAGAACAGCTGAAACTTTCACCATAACCGTAAATCCTAGCCCTGCCGTGAGCTTCTCGCCTGTTAATCAAACCATTTGCTCAGGAGATACTTCGGCTTTAGTCAATTTAAGCAGTACTACTTCGGGTGCAACATTCTCTTGGACAGCTGTGCAACCTACAGGAATAACTGGCGTAACAACTTCAGGAACAAATACAATTCCTGTGCAAACTTTAGTCAATACAACTAATGCACCAATTACAATTACATACGCAGCTGTAGCGGCAACTAACGATGCCTCTGCTTGTGCAGGTAGTACTTATAATTATACCATTACTGTAAAACCGAGACCTGCAATTGAAAATCAATCGTTTGTAATTTGTAGCGAACAAGGCTTTACCGTAGCACCAATAAATGGTGTTCCTAATGCAAATACAATAGTTCCTGTTAATACAACCTATACTTGGACAATTAGTGGCAACACCAATATTTCAGGAGCAAGTGCGGGTTCAGGTAATCAGATTAGTCAAGTATTAGCTAATTTAAGTAGCTCAATACAAACGCTAATTTATACCGTAACACCATCAGCTGGAAGTTGTATAGGTACACCATTTACAATCACAATTGATGTATATCCAAAACCAGATGTACTTTTCAACTTAGCCAACCAAATTATTTGTAACAATACAGCAACAAGTCAAGTAACTTTATCATCTTCATTGCCTGGTAACATAACTTTTGCTTGGACAGCTTCTATTCCTCCAGGAATTAGTGGTGCAATTGCTTCGGGAACGAATACCATTCCTATACAAACTTTAGTCAATTCAACCAATGCGCCATTAACAATTACCTATACCGCTGCCGCTACTTTCACAAATAATGGCAACTCGTGTACTGGAAATAATACTATTTATACCTTAACTGTGAATCCAACCTTTACAGCGTCGGGGGTAGTATCTAACTATAATGGTTATAACGTGAGTGTATTTGGTGGTAATGATGGAACAATTAATTTAACGGTTGCTGGTGGTTCCGGAACCTATACCTATAATTGGGTAGGACCTAACGGATTTACTGCTACCTCCGAAGACTTAACAGGTTTAGTTGCCGGAACGTATACTGTAACTATAAATGATGGCTATTGTGCACCTATTATACTAACATTTACGCTTACACAACCTCCTGAACTTTTAGTACAACAAGATCCTGCATTAACTATTAATTTAATTTGTTTTGGCAATTCAAATGGGGCAATCGGAATTCAAATTACACAAGAATCTGTAAGTCCTTATGATTATACATTATTGAACAGCTCAAATGTAATCGTTCAAACCATTACAAACTCCACCAATTTAAATCCTCAATTTACAGGATTAGTAGCAGGCACGTATTCTGTTTTAGTAACCGATGCTAATGGCGGAACCAAAACAGTAACTGGCTTAGTAGTATCGCAACCTAATGATATTGTCATTACACCTACCATAACCGAAATAACCTGTTATGGAGCAAACAATGCCTCTATCTTATTAAACGTTACGGGCGGAACAGCACCTTATCAAGCAACTTGGAGTAATTTAGCTACTGGGTTCTATCAAAACAATTTAGCTGCAGGAAGTTATACTATAACCATTACTGATGCCCATGGATGTGTCAAACCAATTACAATAGTAATTCAAGAAGCACCTATTTTTACTATAAATCCGGTGGTAACTAACATCTCATGTTATGGAGCAAACAATGGTAGTATTCAATTAAATTTAATAGGCGGACAAGCACCTGTTACCTTAACTTGGAGCGATGGAAGTACTTCGGGTACAGTAAGAAATAATTTAGGTCCTGGCACCTATACCGTTACAATTTCAGACGGAACACCTTGTTACATCAACAGAACCTTTATCATTGTTGAACCACAGCCTCTCGTTTTAAATGCAACCATACAAAACGCTTTAGATTGTTTAATTCCAACTAGTGGCGCCATTAATTTAGTAGTTTCTGGAGGAACACCTCCATTTACATATAATTGGTCAAACGGAGCTACAACAGAAGACTTAAGTGCTATAACAAATGGTACTTATTCAGTAATCGTTACCGATAGTAGAGGGTGTATCAAAACAGCTTCTTATGTTGTTTCTAGACCTTTACCACTAACACTTGTTTTAGATCAAGAGCAGCAAGTTAATTGTACTACGCGTACTATAACTAATTTATTTGAAGCACACGTTACAGGTGGTGTACCTCCATTTACCATAAATTGGTCAAGTGGAACAGTTTCTGGAGCCAATAATCAATTTATGACAACAACATCAAATGGTCTAATTACTGTAACCATAACAGATGCTATTGGTTGTACTACCTCACAAAGTGTTACTATTACAAACCCAATAATTGGCAATGCTGGCTTTACACAAAACGCATATGCTTACACTACATATGGGACTTATTCTATCAACGATCCTATTCAATTTACCAATACAGCGACGGGCAATTTTGTAAGTGTCGCGTGGAATTTTGGAGACGGTATTTATTCAACCGATGAAAATCCTACACATATTTATACGGCCGAAGGCAGCTATGTTGTAACACAAACTGTAACTTATCCTTTAGGTTGTGTCTTTACACATATTATCACGTTACACATTACAAAAGGGTATAAACTCATGATGCCAAGTGGATTTACTGCTAATCAAGATGGAATTAATGACACCTTTGGTCCTGTATTTGAAGGATTAATAAATATTAAAATGGCTATTTATGATACTTGGGGGAATTTAATTTATTCTGAAAATGGTGACACATTAATTGGCTGGAACGGAACCGTAAACGGAGTACCTGCCGAAAATGGAAACTATTATTATAAAGTTTCTGGGGAAACCTTCTATGGCGAAACAATTTATAAAAATGGTCCATTTGTACTAATAAAATAATACGATGAAAATAAAACATATACTTTTTTTTATACTTGCATTAATTAGTGTTGAAAGTAAGGCACAAGACCCTATTTTTACCCAATATTTTTTAGTGCCCGAAACCATAAACCCTGGATTTACAGGTTTTCTTGAAACTACAAGTGCTGGACTCATTCATCGGACACAATGGCCTGATTTGAATCTTAAAATAGAAACAGATTATGCATATTTTAGTACTTGGGCAGAAAACGCTAATAGTGGCATAGGTGTAAATTTTTTAAACCACAGAGAATCGTTTACAGGGTATGATTTTTTACAAGCCAATTTTAATTATGCCTATCGCGTTGAGTTGGGCTATGATTGGTTTTTTAGACCTGGAATTGAAATAGGTTATGGCAGCAAAAGTTTTGGATTTCAAAATGTAATTTTAAGAGACCAAATTAACATTACAAATGAAACTATTGCGCCACAAAGTATAGATCCTTTGCGTTTAAACAATCGAATTCATTTTATTGATATTTCTACAGGCCTATTGTTTTACAATGACAATCTATGGTTTGGAACGGCTATAAAACACCTCAACAAACCTAACATTTCCATGGCACAGGAAGGCAATATTCCTCTAGACATGTTTTTTAATGTAAATGCAGGATATGAATTTGAACTTGCCGATTACATAGACACGACATTGTTTCCGTATGAAACTCGAATGATGATTACGGCAAATTTTATGAAACAAGCCGAATACAATCGTTTAGACATAGGTAGTAGTTTACTCTTTAGCAATTTTATTATTGGCGCTACTACTGCGCTTAATCCTATGAAAAAATCGCCAACTGGTCATTTTTTAACTTCTGTAAACTTGTTTAGTGGTTTGCAATATGAAAACTTTAAAATAGGTTTTTCATATGACATGAATACCTCAAAAATAGGAAGAACAGGTGGGGTATTTGAGCTTGGCTTAGTGTATCAATTTGATGTAGATGCCAGAAAATGTTTTGGTTGCCCTAACTATTCTGTCAACTAAATATATAAACTCCTTTTCGTCTTAATACAGCCTAAAAAGAGTACTTATTTAAATAGCGTTACTTTATTTTAAAAATATCTTTAAATTAAACTAATATAACTAACTCTCAAAAGAGAGGCAACCAAACTAAAAAG
>NZ_CALFIG010000152.1 GCF_937876455.1 uncultured Flavobacterium sp. | reverse complement strand
GCGAAGTGGCTGAACCCGAAGCTAAATAGAATTACTAAACTTTAAAATTAAAAACCAATGTCAAATAGAATTACTGAACAGCCATTTTGCCAAACCCGTGTTATGTGTAGTTGCGGTTTAATAGCAGAAAGTTCAATTTGAAACGAGATACTTTTTCTTTTCTTTTTTGAGCGATGGCAAAAATAAATTTGAAAAATTAAAAATATGATTGAAATAAATAAAAATTACAACGAAAGCAATTTAGAAACAATGGCTAAAATGCCTAATAATTTCATTGACTTAACGGTTACTTCTCCGCCATACGATAACCTAAGAGCCTACAATGGTTTTTTATTAGATTGGCAAAATGTTATAAAAGAACTTTACAGAGTAACTAAGGATGGAGGTGTGGTGGTTTGGATAGTTGGCGATGCAACTATTGGTGGCAATGAAACAGGAACAAGTTTTAAGCAAGCATTATTTGCAAAAGATTGCGGTTTTAATTTACACGATACAATGATTTATCAAAAAAGCACACCACCACTAACACACAATAGGTATGAGCAAAACTTTGAGTATATGTTTGTTTTTAGTAAAGGAAAGCCAAAAACATTTAATGGATTAAGAGAGCCAAGAGAATATGCTGACAATAGAAAAAATAAAGCGTTTGGCAGGAATAAGGATAATAGCGTAGATGTAGGCTATTCATCAAAATACGAAACAAGATTGAAGCGTAATGTATGGAAATATTTTGCTGGTGGTGGAGCAAATGACAAAATAGCAAGCCAACACCCTGCAATATTCCCTGAACAACTTGCAAATGACCACATAATAAGCTGGAGTAATGAAAACGATTTGGTTTATGACCCTTTTATGGGAAGTGGCACAACTGCTAAAATGAGTATTCTAAATAATAGAAATTGGATAGGTAGCGAAATATCTTCTGAATATTGTGATATTATTGAAGAACGTATTAAAAAAGGGTGGGAAGAAAAAAGAAAAGAAAAAGATTTACAAGCACAATCTTTATTTGGAACGGAATGATAGCAATTACACATAACGTTTTGCGTATATGAGAAGTGGCACTTGCAGAAACTTGAAAATTACCACTAATGTTTATGTGCCATTTCTTATATACGCTGTTATAAGCTGGCTGCGGTTAATTTACCACTAAACTCAAATCGAAGCACTAAACAAAAGAATTAAAAAAAAGAGGGATGGAAATAAATAAAATATACAACGAAAATTGCCTTGATACAATGGCTAAAATGCCTGATAATTTCATTGACTTAACGGTTACTTCACCACCTTACGATGATTTAAGAACTTATAACGGATATTCATTTCCATTTGAAGATATAGCAAAAGAACTTTATAGGATAACTAAATCGGGTGGTGTTGTAGTTTGGATTGTAAATGACAAGACAAATAAGGGTAGTGAAACTGGTACAGGATTTAGACAAGCCTTATATTTTACGGAATGTGGTTTTAGTCTACACGACACAATGATTTGGAGAAAGAAAAACCCAATACCTAATGACCCAAGACAAAACAGATACATACAAGGCTTTGAATTTATGTATGTGTTAAGTAAGGGTAAACCTAAAACTTGTAACTACATAAAAGAACCTTGCTTAATGGCTGGCATTGATGCTGGAACAGGAACAGCAAGAAAACAAAATGGAGAAATAAGAACTGACAGAAAAGAAAAGCGTAAGGGAAAAGTTGTAAAAGACGAAAAGCCATTGACTAATATTTGGGAATATTCAAATGGAACGATTTACAAAAAACATCCTGCAAGTTTTCCAAGCGACTTAGCAAATGACCATATAATAAGTTGGAGCAACGAAGGTGATTTGGTTTACGACCCTTTTATGGGAAGTGGAACAACGGCTAAAATGGCAATTTTAAATAACAGAAAATACA
>NZ_CALFIG010000151.1 GCF_937876455.1 uncultured Flavobacterium sp. | reverse complement strand
GCTATTTAAAAAATGAAATGTTACATTATACAGTATTTGATTTTGACATTGCTATTCAAAAGCAAATAAAATATGCGCTACTCAGTGGAGAATTATTCTATGAAAAAAACAAAAAATCAAGCCTGTTAAAAATTCTATTTAAATTTCCGTTTGATTTTATTAAAGTCTATTTTTTGCAAAGAAATTTTTTAAATGGTTACCAAGGGTTTACGTGGAGTATGTTTAGTGCATTTAGCAGTTACCTAAAATATGCCTATTTAAAAGAATTACATCACAACAAATCGTTGTAAACTGTCATTAGTTTTTGAGCTATTGCGTCATCATTAAATTTTTGAGCAAATTCAAAGCCTTTTTCTTTCATTTCATTGGCTAAACTAGCGTCTGAAAGAATGAGTTTAATTTTAGCATGTAAATCCGATACATCAAAAGGTTCTATATAGCATGAATTTGGACCAGCAGCTTCTGGAAAAACGCCATACTTATTTGTAATTACAGGTACTTTTGAATACAATGCTTCAAGTATAGGAATACCAAATCCTTCAAAAATAGAAGGATACACAAAAACGGAAGCACATTGATAAACTATTGCTAGTTCTTGTATGGTTAATCCTTTTAAGAAATGCACACGTTCGGCTAAGTGATGCTGTTTAATAAAATCATGTATTTGTGACGAATAGGCTGTCTCCTTACCTACTAATACTAAATGTGTATCTATATTTTTTATTGCTTTTACGAGAGTCAACGCATTTTTTCGTTCTTCAAGTGTACCCACATTTAAGATGAATTTTTCGGGTAATTGATATTTTTTTACTACTTCATCGCGCTGGTCTGTTGAATAAATCTCTTTAAATGCGGCATGACATCCTTGATAAATTACTTTTATTTTAGATTCATCAATACCTAAAAAAGTAACAATGTCTTTTTTGGTTTGCTCACTTATAGCAATAATAATATCCGCTTGAAGAGCCGCTTTTTTAAATTTATAATGATGAATTTTTCGATCAAAATAGGTATACAACTGTGGATAGCGCAAAAAAATTAAATCATGTATGGTAACAACCGATTTGATGTTATTTTTTTTAAGTCCACTTGGTAATTCTCCTGACAAACCATGAAATAAATGAATTTTATCTTGTTTTAAATCTCCAATTATCCCTTTTTGACGCCATACATTATAATATTTTTTATAAAAAGGAGTAGAAGGTAATTTTTCTATACAATTCGTTGTTTCAGAAACAAAAAGTGTTTGAGATGCCTTTTTTGGATTGTAGAGAAAATAGTTGTTTTCAGGATAGAATTTTGCTAAAATTCGAATTAAATCCCTACTGTAATTTCCTAATCCAGTTTTATTATGAAAAACTCTTTTTGCTTCAAAACCAATATTCATTATACGGCTACATTATATTCTCGCAAAGCATCGTTTAGAGATGTTTTCAAATCAGTAGATGGTTTTCTCTTACCAATAATAAGCGCACAAGGTACTTGATACTCACCTGCTGCAAATTTTTTGGTATAACTACCTGGAATTACTACAGATCGAGCAGGTACAATTCCTTTATATTCTATAGGCTCATTACCTGTTACATCAATTATTTTAGTTGAACCTGTCAACACCACATTTGCACCTAAAACAGCTTCTTTTTCTACTCTAACACCTTCCACTACAATACATCTTGAACCAATGAATGCACCATCTTCAATAATTACGGGAGCAGCTTGTAAAGGTTCTAATACACCACCAATACCTACTCCTCCTGACAAATGCACATGTTTTCCAATTTGTGCACAACTGCCTACGGTTGCCCATGTATCAACCATTGTTCCCTCATCAACATAGGCTCCAATATTTACATAACTTGGCATCAAAATAACGCCACTAGAAATATAAGCACCATAACGTGCAACGGCATTTGGTACTACACGAATTCCTTTTTCGGCATAACCTGTTTTTAATAACATTTTATCATGATATTCAAAAATACCTGATTCCCAAGTTTCCATTTTTTGAATAGGAAAATACATTACAACTGCTTTTTTTACCCATTCGTTAACCTGCCAACCATTTGCTACAGGCTCAGCAACTCTTAACGTTCCCGCATCTAATAAAGCTATTACTTCTCTTATGGAATCTTGAGTAGTTTGTTCTTGTAATAAAGCACGATTATCCCATGCTGTTTCTATGATAGGTTGTAATTGATTCATGTGATTTTATTTAACGAGACAAATATATAAAATATGAGAAAATTATTTTAATAAAAAAATCCCGAATGAATCGGGATTGCTATTTATTGACAATTAGTAGTCAAATGTCTTTTAGGTCCTACATAGGTTCCGCTACAATCTTTAATATTAGCAAAAATAAAATAACCTTTTGCATCTACATCTGAATTAGCATCCCATAATTCTCTTTTGGTTAGCCTTCCATCGTTATCATCATCATAATCTTTATAATCTGGTAGTCCATCTGCATCGGTATCTAATGCCGTAGAAATATTTGTTGGAACAGAACCGTATTCATCTTTTGAATAAATTTTATCTCCGTCATGATCTTTATAACGTTGTCTCATTAACTTAAAAGAAAAAATTAAGGGTGTATATGTACCTATATTACCTATTGACGAATTGTAATAAGCTAATGCAGAAGGAATAAATACTACTCCTGCTCCAAAATTGTTATATGCAACTGTTCCATCTCCATTGGCAACATACGTCCCTGTTTTAAATTCAGGAAAAATTTCTTGCCATCCTTGAATTACATCGCCTAACTGAAACCACACTGGGTTTGAAGCTGCATCAAAAACTGTTAAATCTGACTTAAAACCTTTATAGGAACTATAAACTGAATCTAATCGTGTAGGATTTTCTCCCACACCTTCTCTCAACTTTATATAATACAATTTATAATTAATATCATTTTGAGTTATCGTTTTAAACTGTAAATCAGTTCTATCTTTAATAGGTGTTCCTGGGTTTGTAGCTGTAATTTCTGTAAAAGTTACATTATAATTGGCATCAACACTCATCGTGTGTGTTTGCATAAATGTTTCAATTTCAGCTAAATCTTCAGTATAAACTTCATCAAAAGGTCTTATTTCTTCTGTCGTATCATTATTTTTTGAACAACTAATAAAAGACATTGAAACTAACACTCCTAAAACAAATAACTTGCAATTAAATTTCATTATTTAATTTATTTTTAAATATTAAGGCGCAAGATACGATTTTCATTTATTTTTGCATAAATATTAACATTGATTTTTGATTTCTATGCGAATTGACAAGTATTTATGGTGTATGAGATATTTTAAAACTAGAGGACTAGCTGCGGATGCTATAAAAAAAGGCCATGTTTCGGTAAATGGACAAGTAGCAAAAGCCTCTAGGGAAGTTTATGCAACAGATAAAATTGTACTTCGAAAAGATCAAATTAATTATCAACTCATTATATTAGATATTCCTTCTAATAGAGTGGGGCCTAAATTGGTAGATATGTATAGAAAAGATGAAACCCCAGAAGAAGCATTTGCACATTTAGAACTACTGAAACTAACTAAAGAATTTTATAGAGCTAAAGGAACTGGAAGGCCAACAAAAAAAGACAGAAGAGAATTAGACGATTATACGACGGACGAAAATGACACTATTGAATAAATCATATTGGGAAAATAGATATACAGAAAACGAAACCGGGTGGGATATTGGCGTCGTTTCAACTCCATTAAAAATGTATATAGACCAATTGAAAAACAAAAATATAAGTATTCTCATTCCGGGTGCTGGTAATGGATATGAATTTGATTACTTACTAAATAAAGGATTTCATGACACCTATGTCATGGATATCGCTCAAAAGCCTCTTGACACTATTTTAGAAAGAAATGAAATTGAAAAAAAACATTTAATTCATCAAGATTTTTTTGAACACAACGGCCAATACGATTTAATAATTGAACAAACTTTTTTTTGTGCATTAGATCCTACTTTAAGAAGAAACTATGTTACAAAAATGCTAGAATTACTAAAACCAAATGGAAAAATAATTGGCTTACTCTTTAACTTCGAGCTTACACTTCAAGGCCCTCCTTTTGGTGGTTCAAAAGAGGAATATATTGATTTATTCAATGACTATTTTACAATTAAAACACTAGAAAATTGTTATAACTCAATAAAACCTCGTTCAAATAGAGAATTGTTTTTTATTTTTGAAAAAAAATAACACCACTATGACTAAGAATATTATTTTAACTCACCAAGAAATCATACATAAAACAAGACGAATTGCTTATCAAATCTATGAAACGTTTTCAGATGAAAATGAGCTAGTTATTGCAGGTATTTCAAATAGTGGTTTTCTTTTTGCTCAGAAAGTTAGCGAAGAGCTTAAGCAAATTAGTGACATAAAAATTACACTTTGTGAAGTTCAAATCAATAAACAAAATCCTGCAGCAACTATTATCACGAGTCTTTCGGAAAAAGAATATACCAATAAAAATTTAGTTTTAGTTGATGACGTACTTAATTCTGGCGCCACATTAATATATAGCATTAGACATTTTTTAAACGTTCCTTTGAAAAAATTTAAAACCGCTGTATTAATAGATCGCAACCATAAAAATTTTCCTGTCAAAGCTGATTTTAAAGGACTTTCTTTATCAACTTCTTTACAAGAACATGTACAAGTTGTGTTTGAAGAAAATAATTCTTATGTATATTTAAGCTAATTGGTTGAATAAAGTTTCACTTATTTCTTGAATAGAATTTTCATCAGTAGGTTGAATAAAAGTTACCTGATTGTAATAGCTATTTCTTTCAAATAAATGTTTTGCAACAAATTCTGTTAACGCTTCTTTATCCAAATTTTGCAATAACGGACGATTTTGTAAATTAGAAACTAATCTTGTAACTAAAGTAACCGTATTGGCCTTTAAATAGATTGAAGTGATGTCATCTGCTTGATACAACTTAAAATTATCAAAATAACAAGGCGTACCACCTCCTAATGCTAAAATATAATTTTGCTGTACCTGTAAAAAATTTTCTAAGCACTTTCGCTCTAACTTTCTAAAATACAATTCTCCTTTTTTGTCAAAAATTGTTGCAATAGTCTTTTTTTCTTCATTTTCAATAAGGTGATCTAAATCAAAGAAAGGCAAACTCATTTTTTCAGCCAAAATTTTCCCAATTGCTGTTTTTCCCGCACCCATATAACCCACTAAAACAATCTTCATAAAGTATAAATTAAGGGTCAAATATAGCTAAAATTAACTAATATTTTTCAATTAAATTAGATTACAAATACGAGTAAAAGCTTAAAAATTAATAGATTATAT
>NZ_CALFIG010000150.1 GCF_937876455.1 uncultured Flavobacterium sp. | reverse complement strand
TCTACACAGGCGAAGACACTCTTTCCCTACACGACGCTCTTCCGATCTAATTAGTTATAGCCTTTTTGCTCAAGAAAAAACAAATTCTTTTGTTTTTTCTTTGAAAGAAGCCATTGAGTATGCGCAAAAAAATAATTACAGTGTAGTGAATGCGTCAAAGGATTTGGAAATTGCAAAAAAGAAAAAATGGGAAACAACCACTATGGGACTTCCGCAAATTTCGGGTTCTGTTTCCTATTTAAAAACGTTTGAATTTCAAAAACAAGGAGTAGCCGCAAATACGTTTAATCCGGCAGCACCAGCAGATGAAATTATTGGAATAGCATTTGGAACAAAACATAATGCGATTACATCGGTAAGCTTAAATCAATTGATATTTGATGGCTCTTATTTGGTTGGTTTACAATCAGCAAAAACGTATTTGAAAATATCTGAAAATGCAATAGTAAAAACAAATCAAGAGATTAAAGAAATTGTTATTAATACGTATGGAAATGTTTTATTTGCGGATGAAAATATAGCAGTACTAAATAAAAACAAAACGATAGTAGAAAAAATTCTATCTGATACTAAACAAATTTATAAAAACGGATTAATAGAAGAAGAAAGTGTAGAACAGTTACAAATTACTTTAAATTCTTTACAAAGCGCTTTAGATAATGTTACAAAACAAAAACAGATTGCGCTTAATATGTTAAAATTAATCGTAGGTATTGATCTCGAAAGCG
Organism: uncultured Flavobacterium sp.; assembly: GCF_937876455.1. GTDB lineage: Bacteria > Bacteroidota > Bacteroidia > Flavobacteriales > Flavobacteriaceae > Flavobacterium. Next base: position 7,629 of record NZ_CALFIG010000150.1, on the reverse strand, counting down.
ACTTAAAATTAACAGATAAATTAGATGTTTTAACCCAACAAAACATTGATTTAAATTTATTATCAGAAACATTTGAAGTTGAAAAAAACATTGATTTTCAAATAGGAAAGAACATTGAACAGAGTAAAATGTTATTAGTTAAATTAGAAAAAAGTAAAGCATTACCATCACTTGGTGCACAAATAAATTTTGGATATAACACATTTTCTAATCAATTTAACATCATGAATTCTAGCCAAAAATGGTATAATTTTTCAAATGTTGGATTAGGATTAAACGTACCTATTTTTAGTAGTTTTGGCAGAACTGCTAGAACACAACAAGCTCAAATTGAATTAGAAAAAGCAAAAGTTCAATTGACAGAAACGACTCAAAAATTAAAATTACAATTTCAACAAGCAAAAAGCGAGTATGAATATTGTATTCAAAAGTATTCCATTGCTCAAGCCAATTTAAAATTAGCCGAACGCATTGAAAACAAACAAGAAATTAAATTTAAAGAAGGATTGTCAACGAGTTTCGATTTTGCCGATGCTCAAAAGCAATTATACACTGCCCAACAAGAGTCTTTACAAGCTATGCTTGACGTTATCAATAAAAGAGCAGCTTTAGAAAAATTAATCAATTAACCAACATAAAATAATTATGTTACGTCTTAAAAAATTAAAAATGAAACCTATGAAAAAAATAGTTTTAACCTTAGCCGCTTTAGTAGTTTTGTCTTGTGGGCAAAAATCTACTGACGATTTAATTAAAGAAAAGAATAAAACAGAATTAAATAAAAGAAAGTCTGCATTGCAAGCAGAGCTTTCAAAAATAGAAACAGCATTAGCAGGAGAAAAAGCTCCTGAAACAGCCTCATTAGTTTCCTTACTAACTCTAAAAGACACTGTTTTTAATCATTATTTAGAAATTCAAGGAAGTGTCGAAACAAAAGAAAACATTTTAATTCAGCCTGAATTTAGTGGAACGCTAGTTACTCTTAATGTAAAAGCAGGGCAGCGTGTAGCAAAAGGTCAAGTTTTAGGAAAAATTGATGATGCTGGAATGGGACAACAATTAGCTAGCATTGAAAATCAATATGCTTTAGCGAAGACTACTTATGAAAGACAAAAAAATCTTTGGGATAAAAAAATTGGATCTGAAATCCAGTTTTTACAAGCCCAAACACAAATGATTTCAGCTCAAAAGGCTGTCGCACAAATGAGAGCGCAAGTGGCAAAAACAGTAATTAGAGCGCCTTTTTCAGGAACAATTGATGAGGTTTTTGTTGAAAGAGGTCAGGTAGTCGCTCCAAATCCACAAGGATTAATGCGCATTGTAAATTTAGCAAATATGTATGTTCAAACTACTGTGCCTGAAACGTATATTGGAAAATTAAAACCAGGCACATTGGTAGATGTTTATTTAACTTCTTTAGGTAAGACTTATAAAGGGAAAGTAAGACAAGTAGGAAGCTTTATTAATCCTAATAATAGAAGTTTTGGTATTGAGGTAAGTTTACCAAATCCAGATAATTTATTGCGTCCAAATCAAGTAGCTAAACTAAAAATTATTGATTATACGATTACTAATGCTATAGTTGTACCTACTAATGTTGTACAAGAAGACGCTGCACACAATAAGTTTGTATATGTAGCCACACAAGTGAAAGACAATAAAGCTATTGCTAAAAAAGTACTCGTAAAAGTCGGCAAATCTTCAGATAATGTAACTGAGATTCTAAGCGGATTAGCTGCAAATGATGTTATTATTACAGAAGGCGCTAATAGTATTGCAGACGGAATGAAACTTAATTTCTAGTTTATAAAGTGTATATTGTTTATTTAAGTTTATGATGGAATATAAATTGAAAACATATTCTTTTGAGAATTTATTAGTTTGGCAAAAGTCAAGAGCACTTACAAAAGAAATCTATAAATTAACATCAACATTTCCAAAGGAAGAAGCGTTTGGAATAACCAGTCAAATGAGAAGATGTTCATTATCTATTCCTTCAAATTTGGCAGAAGGCTCAAGTAGAAGAACGAATAAAGATAAAGCACGATTTACAGAAATTGCTTTTGGTTCTGGATTAGAATTATTAAATCAACTCATTATTGCATTAGACTTAAATTATATTGAAGAATCTAAATATTTAGAAATAAGAATAAATCTTCAAGAAGTTACATTTTTATTAGATGCTTTGCAAAAAGCACAATTAAAACAAGAGTAAATTTTAAATAAATAAAAATTTAAAAATAAACTTTATAAACACAAAAATAAACCTTATAAACATAATTTATGTCACATACAAACAAAGAATTCGGAATATCAAGTTGGGCTGTAGACAACAGAGTGACCGTTTACATCTTAACATTGCTTATTGTTATTACAGGAGTAATAGCTTATGTTACTATGCCTCGTGAGGATTTTCCTGAAATTATTGAGAATAAAGTTTATATTTCATCAATATTCCCTGGAAATTCTGCCGAAGATGTAGAAAAATTAATTATTAAACCATTAGAAAAAGAAATTAAAAATATTTCTGGAGTAGAGAAAATCACATCAAGTTCTTTTCAAGATTATGGAATGATAATTGTCGAGTTTGCCGATAAAGTTGGAATTGAAGAAGCTAAAACTAAGATTAAAGACAAAGTTGATATTAAAAAAGCAGATTCTGATTGGCCAAACTTAGACAACGGGAGTAAAGTGGAGCCTAGTGTTTTTGAATTAAATATTTCGGAAGAAGTGCCTATTTTAAATATCAATCTAAAAGGAAATTACACAACGCAACAACTTAAAAAATATGGCGAATTATTACAAGATGATATTGAAGAAATTCCTGAAGTAAAAAAAGTTGATATTTTAGGAGTTGATGATAAAGAAGTAGAAATTGCGGTTGATATTTTTAAAATGATGGCAGCAAAGGTTTCATTTGATGAAATTCAAAATGCCGTTAAATATGAAAACATGACGTTGTCGGGTGGAAATTTAATTTCACAAGGGTCTAGAAATAATATTAGAATTGTAGGAGAAATTAAAGACCCTAAAGAATTAGAAAACGTAATTGTTAAATCTTTTGGAGGAACAGTTTATCTTAAAGACATTGCTACAATTCGTTTTAAAGAAAAAGAAAAAACCACATATGCTCGCGAAAAAGGGCAAGAAGTAGTCATGTTAAATGTAAAAAAACGTTCAAATCAAAACATGATTTCTGCTATAGAGCAAGTTAAAGAAAAATTAGAAAAGGCAAAAGAATCATATTTGCCTTCAAATTTAGCTATTGAACTTTCAAATGATCAGTCTTCACGGGTAGAACATCAAGTAGATGAATTGTCAAATCATATCATTTTTGGAATTGTATTGGTAATGATTGTCTTAATGTTTACCATGGGATTACGAAATTCGTTGTTTGTAGGAGCAGCTATTCCTCTTTCAATGTTGATGGCATTTACTATTTTATCCGCCTTCGGACTGACCTTAAATACGATGGTGCTTTTCGGATTAGTAATGGGATTAGGAATGCTTGTTGATGACGGAATTGTAGTGGTCGATAACGTATTTGCCAATATGAAAAAAGGCATGGATAAAGTTTCGGCTTCTAAAATTGGTATTGGCGAAATCGCTTGGCCAGTAATATCCTCAACAGCAACTACACTTATGGCGTTTTTGCCTTTCGCCTTATGGCCGGGAACCATGGGTAAATTCATGAAATATTTTCCAATAACATTAACGGTTACACTAACAGCATCATTGTTTGTTGCTATGGTAGTAAATGCTGCCATGACAGGTGGTTCTATGGATACCGAAGATAGAAATGTTTCCAATAAGTCGGCTAAATTATACACAGTAATTTTTGGTGTTTTAGCTATTGTTTTTGTTTCGTTAGGACATTTAACAGATACTACATTTGCAAAAGCGATAGGGCATTTAGCCATTATTTCATTAGGATTAATGTGGTTATACAAATTGAAATTATACCAATGGACACAAGATTTTCAACATAACTTTTTCCCAAAAATGGAAGATAAGTATAAAAACTTCTTGGCTAAAATATTAACTGGTAAAAAAGCTTGGTACGCCTTAGTTGGAATAATTGTTATGTTAGTTATTTCTTTTGTATTGTTAGGAATATTTCCAAGAAAAGTTTTGTTTTTTCCTGATAATATTCCAAATCAAGTAATTACGTATATTGAATACCCACAAGGAACGGATATTGAGAAAACTAACAAAGCTACTCTTTTTGTTGAAAAACAGGTAATTGCTATTTTAGATAAATATGTAGATAAGGAAACTAATAAAAATTATTTAGCAGAATCTATTGTCTCTCAAGTAGGAGTAGGGGCTGGAAATCCAAATGTAGATGCCGGTTCGGCTTCAGAAACACCTTATAAAGGGAAAGTTACCGTTAATTTCTCTGAATTCAAGTTTAGACGAGGCGTGAATACTTCTGATGTTTTGGATGAAATTAGAGCAAAAGTAAAAGGAATAGCAGGTGCAAAAGTTACCGTTGAGAAAGATGCTAACGGACCTCCTGCAGGATACCCAATTAGTGTACAATTAACGGGTTCTGATTATCAGGAAATGTTAGTAGAAGCTGATAAAATAATTGCCTTTATCAATTCAAAAAATATTCCAGGTATTGAGCGTTTAAGCGTGGATGTAAATAAAGATAGCCCTGAATTAGAAGTAAAAGTAGATCGTGTAAGTGCAGGAAGTTTAGGTGTTTCAACAGGACAATTAGGCTTTAATTTACGTCGTTCCGTATATGGACAAGAAATTTCTACATACAAAGAGGGAGATGATGATTACAATATCACCATGCGTATGCAAGACGATCAACGTAAAAATGAAAATGTATTGTTCAATCAATCTTTAACATTCAGAAATCAGAATAATGGACAAATGATGCAAGTGCCAATTTCTGCCATTTCTGAAACAGAAAAAACAACTACATATAACCAAATTAAAAGAAAAAATCAAAAACGCATTATGACTATTTATTCTAATGTGTTAACGGGGTACAATGGTGATGAAATTACGAAACAAATTGAAACAGAATTAAAATCATATGATTTCCCTAAAACAATAAGTTATTCGTTTTCTGGAGTACAAGAGGAGCAAGGAAAAAACCAAAGTTTCTTGATGTATGCCTTATTTTTAGCATTAGCTGGAATTACGATTATTATTGTGTTACAATTTAATTCGGTTTCTAAAACAATGGTGATTCTTTTTACGGTTTTATTAAGTTTTAGTGGCGTTTTCTATGGCTATGTCATTGCTAATATGGATTTTGTCATCTTAATGACTATGATGGGAATTATTTCACTAGCAGGAATTGTTGTGAAAAATGGTATTGTATTAATGGATTTCTTTGTCTTATTATTAGATAAAAAAGTAGCCGATAAAAACTTAAAAAGTCATGATGATTTATCGTTAGAAGAGATAAAAGAAGTAATCATTGAATCAGGTAAGTCTCGTTTAAGACCTGTATTGTTAACAGCATTAACCGCAGTTTTAGGATTGATTCCGTTAGCTATTGGTTTAAATTTTGACTTCTTTTCATTAATCACAGAATTAAACCCTCACTTGTATATGGGCGGAGATAATGTAATCTTCTGGGGACCTTTGGCTTGGACTATTATTTTTGGTTTAACCTATGCTACTGTATTAACATTAGTTATGGTGCCTGTAATGTTCTATTTAGTAAAAAGAGTAAAATATTGGCTAAGAGATAGAAAAGCAGCTGATATAATGGCTTAATTATAGTTTTGTTTGTTAAAAAAGCTGTTTCTCTCGAAACAGCTTTTTTAATTTTATAATGTTTTATTTTTTCAGTAAATCTCTTATTTCAGTTAATAATTCTTCTTGTGAAGGGGCTTTTGGAGTCGTAGGCGCTGGAATTTCTTTTTTCTTAGCAGCATTCATTCCTTTAATTAATAAAAATAAAACAAAAGCAACGATAACGAAGTTAATTATAGCAGAAAGAAACATACCATATTTTACACCCCAAAAATGGTTAATTCTTCTATTTTAGTAAGGTTTGCAGCTTCTAAAGCTGGTTTTAGTACTAAGGGCGTAATAACGTCTTCAATAAAGGAACTAACAATTTTTCCAAACGCGCCACCGATTATGACCCCTACTGCTAAATCGACTACATTGCCACGCATAGCAAATTCTTTAAATTCTTTAAGCATATTAAATTGTGTTAAATGTTCGGAACTAAAGTAGGTAAAAATTATTAATTTTTATAAAAAACACGTTGCACACGCTGTGAAATACCTGTAATAATCTCGTATGGAATGGTACCAATGACTTTTGCCATTTCTACTATAGAAGGTTGTGTACCAAAAACAATTACTTCATCATTTTCTTGACAATCAATGTTTGTTACATCAACCATAAGCATGTCCATACAAATAGTACCAACTATAGTGGCTTTTTGTTGGTTAATGAGTACATATCCCTTTTCATTGCCCCAAGCACGTCTTATACCATCGGCATAGCCAACAGGAATGGTGGCGATATTCATTTTTTTAGGAGCAATAAATTTTCTGTTATAACTGATGCTTTCTCCGGCATCTATGGATCTAATTTGTGAAATAATACTTTTTAACGTACTCACATTTTCTAACTGTTTATACTCCTCTTCAGAATTTCCAAAACCATAAATACCAATACCTAATCGAACCATTTCAAATTGATATTCAGCATAGTTAAAAATCCCTGAAGTGTTTAGTATATGGCGAGTTGGTTTGTATTGAATTGAAGTTGTTATAGTAGTATATGCGTCTGAAAAAAGTTGCATTTGTTTTAAGGTAAACGCTTTTTCATTTACATCATCACTAGCGGCTAAATGTGAAAATATACTTTTTACTTGAACTAAATTGTTTTGATGTATCAACTGAACCAACGCCTCAATTTCTGCAGTATTGAAACCTAAACGATGCATACCCGTATCTATTTTAATATGTATTGGGTATTGATGTAGATTTTTTTGTTTTGCTAATTCAAGAAATGATTTTAATCCATTTAAAGAATAAATTTCAGGTTCCAAATGATAAGCAATGATAGCATTAAAACTACTGTTCTCAGGATTTAGCACCATAATAGGGAGTGTAATTCCTGCTTTTCTTAATTCGATTCCTTCATCGGCAAATGCAACCCCTAAATAAGCAACTTTTAGATGTTCTAAATGTTTTGCAATTTCATAGCCACCGCTTCCATATCCAAACGCTTTCACCATAACCATAATTTTAGTTTCTGGTTTAAGTTTGCTCTTATAATAATTTAAATTAGCCGTTAGTGCATCTAAATTAATTTCTAGTTTGGTTTCGTGTTTTTTCTCCTCAAGAAGCACAATAATTTCTTCAAAATGAAAATTTCTAGCACCTTTAACAAGTATTGTTTCATTTTGAAAGGATTGGGTATTAAACTGCTGTAAAAAAACGAGTGTTGAAGGGAAACAAAATACATTTGGCAAATCTTTTAATTGCGCACTAATGGTTTCACCTATAGCAATTATTCTATCAATTTTGCTGTTTTGTAACGCCTTAATTACATTGGTGTATAATTGTTTTGGGTCTAAGCCGCCCAACTATCAACGCAGTTAACAAATTAGAAAGTGCGCCTCCCAATACTGCAGTC
>NZ_CALFIG010000149.1 GCF_937876455.1 uncultured Flavobacterium sp. | reverse complement strand
ATCCTTATTAAGTAAAATTTTGTGTTTTAAGTTTTCTAATTCATCATCTGAATATTTAATTTCCCTTAAATTACATGACGATGTTATTATTATTAATAAATTTCCTAAAATAATTTTTTTCATTGTAATTATGTTTTTGTTATTTATAACTGCTTTCCTCTAAAAAAATATAAATATTTACCATTCCCATCTAAATAGTTGCCAAAATAATAATTCACAATATCTACATTGGGAGCAATCACTGTCATATGTGGATTTAATGTAGAAAAATCTCTTGCTAAACCATTGCCAGTTTGACAAGCCTCCAATCTGACTGTTATATGATGTCCTTTCAGAAATGAATTTTGATATGTGTGATTGTATTTTAATAAAAACCAATGTAATTCTGGAGCATACATCCTACCTAATGGAGAAACAATAGAATTTTTACTTCCATGTGCATTAACAACAATAGTTTTTGTGTTTGGTCCACCATTATCAAAATACTTTACCGATTCATATAAAGCTTGGTCACGATATTTATAGAAAAAATTATACTCATTATCTTGTTCATTAATTTCTTTTTTCCATCTTACCGCTCCTCTTTCTTTATCTACTTTATCAATATAAGCATCATATTCATCATTACCTTTTGTTCTCAACAAACTGTTTCCAGCACTATTCATCCCCCCGCTCCCGCGCGATTCCCATCGCGTGGTTCTACAATTTAAAATACTGAAAAACACAAACACCATCTAATACTCCTTTTTCTCCAGCATCATCTGAAGCACTGCTATATTTGTAATCTTCAGGTCTAAGCACAATTCCTTCTTCAACAGGATTGTTATGTATATATTCTATTTTTTGTTGAATTACCTCGTTACTCCACAATTCTATTGGCTTGTTATCGTATCTCCAAAACTGATAATTGGTTGTATTAGAACTTTTTTCTGCTTCTTTTTAAAATAGTCTAATAAAAATTCATTCCAATTTTCTAGTTGACTTTTTCTATTGATTTTAAGACTAATCATATTATACAACAAATATATTTCAAATATACCGTTTATTTTCTAATAAAAAAAGCTGCATAAAGCAGCTTTTTTTTCTGTTATGTATACACTATTAAGCCAATACCGCTTTTAAATCGCCATTCATAGCTCTTACTGCATCTGCTGATTTTGCAAATAATGCTTTTTCAGCATCGTTTAATTGAATATCAACAATTTCTTCAATTCCATTTTTACCAATAATACATGGTACACCTAAACAAATATCAGATTGTCCATACTCCCCTTCTAAAAACACAGAACAAGGAATCATTTTCTTTTGGTCATTTAAAATACTGTCTACTAAATACGCTACAGAAGCCCCTGGAGCATACCACGCAGAAGTACCTAATAAACCTGTTAATGTAGCACCTCCTACCATAGTATCTGCCGCTACTTTGTCTAACACGTCTTGTGCTAAGAAATTAGAAACTGGTGAACCGTTGTAAGATGCTAAACGCGTTAATGGAATCATAGTTGTATCTCCATGACCACCTATAACCATCCCTTGTACATCATTACTTGGTTTTTGTAATGCCTGAGATAAATAATATTTAAAACGAGAACTGTCTAATGCACCTCCCATTCCTATGATTCTGTTTTTTGGTAAACCTGTTGCTTTTAACGTTAAATACGTCATTGTATCCATAGGGTTAGATACTACTACAATAATTGCATTTGGCGAAAATTTAAGTACATTATCAGCTACTGTTTTTACAATACCTGCATTAATTCCAATAAGCTCTTCACGCGTCATCCCTGGTTTTCTAGGAATACCTGAAGTAATTACTACCACATTCGAATTAGCGGTTTTTGAATAATCATTTGTGCTACCAGATACTCTTGTATTGAATCCTGTTGTAGTTGCACACTGCATAATGTCCATGGCTTTACCTTCTGCAAAACCTTCTTTGATGTCTAGTAACACCACTTCGCTAGCAATTCCTCTATAAGAAATCACATCAGCACAAGTAGCTCCTACGTTACCAGCTCCTACTATAGTTACTTTCATTTTGTATATGAATTAAATAAATTGATGTTTTATGCTACAAAAATACAGAATAAATTATTGATTTTTAGTAAATGTATATTTATTTCACAATAATTTTTTTTATGGTTTGTTTTTCCTGACTACTCAGCTTTACAAAATATATACCTGCCTCTAAATCAAGTGGTAATCGTTGATTTTGTTCTAGTGTAGTTTGGTAAACGAATTGTCCTGTCAAAGTAGTAATTTGTAGGTGTGTTGTTGTCTCAATTCCTTCAATTTGTATGTAATCTGTTGTAGGATTAGGGAATATTTTTATCCTTTGATCATCAACTGCAGCAACAGCTAAAGCAGATGACCAAGGTTGGCCATAATTTGAACCAAATACATAACTCACCAATGATGGATAATCAATAAACGGATTTCTATTGTGTTGCCAAGTGTAAACATAATTGTTTCGATTCATTTCATAATCATCTCTTGGATCTTGTGTGTGCCAAGTAAGCAAGGCTGCTAAATCACCTATATTTCCCGAAGGATTGGTACCGCTATATTCACTTGGATCGCCATTCACAACATTTAAAGCATTAAAACGTACCGCCATATAAAATAGCGCTCGTGCTACATCGCCTTTCCAGGATCCTTGCGTAGTTGTGGGTCCTGCATACACTGTTGACGTATTAACTAAACCATAGTTTTTATTATTTCTTGACGAATTTTCCTGTCCGTTTTCAGCACGAATATGATGCGCATCAGAAACACCATCAACAGTACTTGACGCACTCGTTGTTGTCCATACATTAATACCATCGGCTGTATCATTTGAAGCAGCTTGGAACCCTCCTCTCGATTGACAAAAAATATGCTCTCTATTCCATTTTCCTACTATGCTATTGCCTTGTTGTTGATCAATTTTAGACATTGGTTGTTCAATATACATACACCAAACTTGTGAACCATTAGCTGGGTTTTGATCAGCAGTTTTCAATATTTCCCAAATATCAGCATAACTGTGTAAATGCACTACAGCAGGATTCGCTATAATATCTTGAATCGCTTGTCGCAATGCGGTACCAGACAATCCTTCTAATGAAGCATAATAATTTGTAGGTGCCGTACTCGACACCATAGTATAAGTTGGGTTCAAAGGTGTGCCAAAATTCAAAACTATATAATCATTATCTGCCACTCTTCGCAGTATCGAATTGGTTGTAGGCACAATGTCTGTCGGTAATCCTGAAATGACTAGTATTAACTCTTCATCTCCTTCATCTAAAACATCATCAGTAAGTGTTAAAATCGTAGAAGTAGATGAACTGCCAGCCGCAATACTTAATGATGTTGAACCTGAAAAATCAGCAGTTGTAAAATTTCCGTTAGTCAAACTAATCGTAAATGTAGTTGTAGTTGTTACAGGACTTGTTAAGGCAAAAGACACATTTATTTGCTGTCCTTCAGTATAAGATGGAGCATTTAAAGTAGTGGTCAAATAATTTAGCACTATACCACTCCCATCATTATTCATTCCTGGTGTAGGCAATTTTACTTCAAAAGTACCGTCTGCTTTTCGCTGAATCGAATGATTTGCTGCATTAGATGTTGCGTTTTCATTAATACAAGTCGTCAAATTTAAAATAGTCATTAAAGCGGTTGGCTGTGTTGATGCTGCATTTGAGTAAGCAATTGCATGTACTAAATTAGTTGCCGTAGCTGCTGTATTCGTTGGAAAATCTGTTGCGTTACCTAAATACAAAGCTATCGCATCTGGACCGTTTTGCAAGGTTGTTTCAGGCATATCTAATGCTGGCGTGGGAGATACTTGAGAATTTCCAATTAAAAAATTTCCATTAATATCTGTGGTATATCCATCTAAGTCTATTGCATAGTAACTTAACGTGGTTGAATAAGGCGATGTACTACCTGCATTAAAAAAAACTAACACATAACCATCAAGATTCATCAATGGATTAACTGAATGTAACTCAATAAATTCCTTCACATCTGTAGAAGGCGTATCAGGATCAATCTCATTCGACGCGAAAGGCGTGCGAATCCAGCCGATGGTGATTACGGAAGTTCAGAATGGAGAGCTGAAGCCGATTCAGTAATATCGCAACCTCTGCCTCCCGGTTCGACCAAGAATGAAAATGCAAAAAGCCCGCCAAACCGGGCTTTTTGCTTTATATATGTTTTGTACTGCTATTTAGGCTCGATTTCTCATTATCAATTGCCGTGGATTCGTCATATAATTTCAGTATGAATAATCAGACCATCGATACATACAATAAGATCGCGGATACATATGATGTGAATACTGCTGATTTCTGGCAAAGCGTACCTCGCGCATTTCTCGAAAAATTCATTGAGTTATCTGATGAAAAGGTTTTGGATGTTGGGAGCGGTCCGGGTAGGGATGCTGTGCTTTTGCAAAAAGCAGGAAAAGAAATGACATGTATCGATGCCTCCGAATCCATGGTTTCTCTTTGCAAAAACAAGGGCCTCGATGCTCAGGTGGCGAATTTTGAAAATCTCCCTTTTGAGGATGGATCTTTCGATGCGGTGTGGTCGTATGCTGCGCTTCTCCATGTCTCAAAAGACTCAATCAGATCGGAAGAGCA
>NZ_CALFIG010000148.1 GCF_937876455.1 uncultured Flavobacterium sp. | reverse complement strand
CATTATCTGTGCTGACACCATGGTATTATTTAAAAACAAAATTGTCGGTAAACCGCAAAATTTAGAAGAAGCACGAGAATGGCTTATGCAAAGAATCATGAAAAATGATAATGACGTTTTTTCCTTGTGCGGGACAGCGTTTATTTTAAAAATATACGAAAAAAATGAAAAAAATGAACTTATTTTAAAAAACATTCACGAAGAATATGTTGAAACCAAGGTCTGGTACGGCTTTTATGATGAATCTGATGTCAATGATTATATGGAACATTATAAAGAACGACTTCTCGCAATCGCAGGGGGTTTTACCGTTGCGGGATATGGAAAACAATTCATTCATTCCATCAAAGGCTCGTACACCAATATCATCGGCCTTCCCGTTTTTGAAGTGCGTCGCGCCATGAAAAAGTTAGGAATTTTTTAGAACCTGTAGTAAAATATTTTCTAAAGCATATATTACAAAAACCACTTACATGCAAAAAATTTCTTTTTTATTTAATTTTCTTTTTTTTATCTTTTATAACGCCTATTCAATGGAATTAAAAAATGCCAATAAACCCGATAAAGAAGAAATCAGAAAAAATACGTGGCAAAATATTATCAATTTATTTGAGCAGGAACTTCTTCAGTCAAATTTTGATTCTAAGATTAATGGTGTTTTTATTGAAGGAAATAAGAATATTTTGTACGTTATAGAAAAAAAAAACCAACGCCAAGATGAAGAATTTGATGAAAAACATAAGGCTTGCCTTTTTGTGATAAAAGAACTTTATCAACAAGTTGAAAGTGTACTCAAAACAGCTACCAACGATTTAAGTGACAATGACAGAATGGATATACTTCGATGGACCAAATGCCTTAACAATGCTCCTAAGCCAATCTATGTTAATAACGTTAAAAACGCCAGCACACAGCAAAATGAGACTCTTGCTGTATCTCTTGGATATCATTTCTTATTAACTCTTCTCGGAATTGCTATAAAAAACAAAGCAACAAAGATAAATTGTGAAAATAATTTAATACATTTTTTATCTCCAAAAAAATTTTCTTATGGATACCTGTTAGACGAACCTAGAGGGTATGCCCAAATTGGAAAAGAATATTTACAAAACAAAATTAAATTTTTAAAATACCTTTACATGGTTCAAAAAACATCGGCTCTTGATAACAACTTAAATTTCACAAAATACCGTGTTATGAATATTTAAAGCTTTTTTTTTGTTGTTTTTTATAAAAAATCCAATTCACTATATACTTTTAAAGTTTTTTGTTTATTATAAATAATAATGAAAACTTATTAACACATTTTTTTCACTAAAAATAGTATCAACCAATTATAGTTAAGGATTTTGCGCGATGAACACTACCAA
>NZ_CALFIG010000147.1 GCF_937876455.1 uncultured Flavobacterium sp. | reverse complement strand
ATACGGCAGGACTTAATTTAGCTTTTACAGTAACCTACGATTATACTGGTGATGATTTAACTTTAATGACAATTGAAAGAGAATCTGACGGCTTTACTTATACAAAAACTTTAGCGTATGACGTAGATGGAAATTTAGAATCAATAACAATAGAACAAATATAAAAACAAAACAATATGCCAAAATCAACATCAGCCTGCAATAATATTTTAGCATTAATTTACAATGCTACAACGTGGACCAATGTAGCTACCAACGCTACATCTTCTCCAATAACAGATATTTACTTAGCTCTTGCTACTGTAACTGGCTCACCTTCTGACACAATGAGTACTAATGAGGCAACCTACACTAATTATGCAAGACAAACGGTTGTTAGAACAACTTCTGGATGGACAGCTCCATCTGGTGCATCAACAAGTAATGTTGCTGCTGTAGATTTTCCTCAGTGCGGAGTTACTGGTAATACGATAGTTGCTGCTAAAACAGGTAAAGCTGTTGGGGCTAGTGAGGTGTTTCATTATGGAGACTTAAATGCGCCTATTACAGTTAGCAATTTAATACGTCCAACTTTTGATATTGGGGCAATAACTATTACAGAAGCTTAAATGGGTTTATCTGAAAAGTTTCCGCCGCTTTATCAGTGCGAAAAATGTAATTTATCAGTAAAGGTTATTCCACAGGGAGAGGGTGTTGAACCAATAATAAAACGATCTTGTGGATGTCCTGATGACACAATGGTGTTAGCAAGAAGAAAGGTTACGTTGAGAGGTAAAGGACAAATGAATTTCTTAAAACAAAAACAGATTAAAATAAAATTAACGTTAAGACAATTTTTGTCTGCAATAACAGGTAGAAGTATTTGAGAACACAAGTTGAAATAGATGAAGCTTATGAAGAAGGCAGATTTCTATTACGGTCTTTTAATAAAAACGTTACTGTTACCACAACAGTAGGTGTTGGACAAGATTTGTCTGGAGTTTCCGGGAATCCTGTTGCTCAATATTTTTTAGGTTCATCTGGAGAATCTACAGAAATGAGTTATTTGCTTAATGATAAAGGAATTGATTGTGGTGGCTCGATGCCCGGATATAGCAAGTTTATACATAGGATAGAAGTTTTAACCACCACCACTAATCAAGCTCCCTGTACATTAAAATTAATGGATTATCTCATGTTTTATCCATTTATAGGGATGGACACTGGGCTTCAAAATTTAACTCAAAGCGCGACACTTCCAAGATATTCTGCAAATGAGGGTGTTCAAATGATGCTAATAGAGCAAAATCCTTACATCGGAAATGTTACTTGCCAAGTTGGTTATACAAATCAAGATGGCGTTTCAGGAAGACTTACTCCAATATTTAGTTTAAATACTGCTGTAGTCGCGGGAACAGTTGCCACATCTGCACCAACTACATCTGGAGCAGCAGGATTGTTTTTACCATTACAATCAGGTGATTATGGGGTTCAGCAGGCAGATACGATAGAATTTTTTAGTGGAGATGTAGGGACTGTTTGTATTCTTCTTTGTGTTCCAATTGCAACAATACCAATTTATGAAGTTGGGACATATTGTTATTTTGATTTATGGAATAATTTTGGGTATTTGCCTAAAATAAAAGATGATGCTTATTTAAACTTTATAATGCAGCCTAGTGCTTCTGTTACTGGCGCTGTAACAAATACAATTCACGGAAATATAACAACTATTTGGAAACAAAATTAAAACATAAATTATGGCTGGCTTTACATCAAAAGATGACGAAATAAATCAAATGTCTGCAAACGGAAAGGTTTGGAGGCAACAATTTTCAAAACAATTTAATCCAACTGCTGCTGCTGTAGCTCAAGAATGGCATACGTTATTTAGAGGCGGTGGTTTTCCACAAGCTGACGCTATTTTTGATACAGGAACTAACTTAGTATTTCAGTCGTTATGCGATCAAACTACTAATGCTGGTTGTCTTTATCATGGCGGAAACATTGGAGCCGCAGGAGATGGTTTTAAAACGCTTACCGCGGGATATGCTGTTACGGCAGCGGCTACTGTTGTACCAAACACAATGATGCTTGTTGATGTTCTTGGATGGATAAGGGTTACTTCTGTAACTACAACAACAGCTCAAAATGCTATATGGCCAATTACAACAGCAAGAGAGACGGCTACGTTTTCATCGTCTTCTGGTTTGTTGATGACATACACAAATGATTATCAGTCTTTCACAAAGGTTAGATTTAATAATAGTGGAGGCGCATTACCAACTGGTTTGGCCGCAAACACTGATTATTGGACGGTAAGAGTTTCTGCAACTACATCAAGAATTGCTACATCTTTTGCAAATGCAATAGCGGGAACAGTGATAGCTTTTACTGACGCTGGAACTGGAACAAATAGTTTTGATGTTAGGTTGCCAAGAAGTTCTGATGGCGCTGGTGTACAATCTATAATATTTAATCCACAAGCAACAGCGCTTGGAGCTGGTACTCCGGGAATGTCTCTAGGTTACACTAATAGCGCAAGCACAGCATCAAGGGCAACGCCATCTACGCCTTCATTGCCAATAGGTAAAACAGCGGCTACAAACTCTCATATAGTGTATTCGGGTGCAACTGGAGCTGGTAAATTTGGTCCTTTTATGCCATTACAAGCTGCTGACGCGGGCATTCAAAGCATTCAGACGATTCGTAATAATGCTACTTATACATCAGGTATGTACACTGTAGCTTTAGTTAAGCAATTAGGTGTATTTCCTGTACAAGTATTAGGACAGGCCGTAATGATGGATTTTACTTCAAATATGTATCCCTCTTATCCTAAAATTGAAGATGGGGCTGCATTATATTTTTTAAGCAAATCAGGCGTAGCAACTCCAGCGAACAGCGCTTTTGATGGAGAATTAGTATTTGGTTGGTCTTCATAATATGGGGTTGATTGGAAATAATTTTGTGAGAAATACTGGTGTACATCGCTCCATTGGAGAGGTAATGGCTAGAACAAACGGGAATGCTCAACGATATTCATCTTTTTGTAATACAAGAAGCCAGATGGGGAATAGCATTGTATATGCGCTTGTAGCCACACCAGTTGGTAGTAATCCGCAAACAAGTTTTTATCCTCCACAAGAAGCTGGAGGAATGGCATTGAGAAGTGTTTCTAGTGGAAGTTTGACAGCAACACTTATCCCGGAGTTATTAATGGAAATTGATCTTACTGGACAAGGGGATTTAGATGCCACTGCATCTTTGACTATAGCGATGCTTTGCGCGATGACTGGAAGTGGGACTTTAACGGCTGATATTGTTGGTGTATTAAATGCTAGTGTTGATTTTACAGGAAGTGGGGATTTATCAGCAGACATTAAAGGAATTGGAGAAATATCAATAGATATGTTAGGAAGTGGTGATTTAGAGGCTGCTATTGCGGGTTATGGTGATATGAGTATTGACATTGTTGTAACTGGGTCGGGTTTAACAACTGGAGCAATAGCTGAAGCGGTGTGGAAGGCTATATTGGCAGACTTTGATGCCGACCCTAATTCGGCAGCAGCTAAGTTATTAGGCGCTAGTTCTGCGGGTGACCCTTGGAGTACGGATTTACCGGGAACTTACACTGGAGACCAAGCTGGAGCGTTATTGTTAGCATATTTGAAAAAAATTAAAGCAATATCATCAGCAAATTTATAACTTTATAAAAAATTTAATAAGAATGTGTGATTGTAAAACGTGCCGATGCGGCGCAACTCAGGTGAATATAAAATAAATGAATAAAGTAATTATATACACCTTAATAGACCCAAGAACAAATATTGATATGTATGTTGGCTGCACTACTATGTCTATTAATGATAGATATAATGCTCATTTAGGAGACACGTCAATGAATACATCTAAATCTAAGTGGATATTAGAGTTGAAATCACACAATATGCTTCCTAAAATAGAGGTCTTGGATGAAGTTTCAAATAAAGAAGTTTCGTTTTGGGAAAGGCACTATATTTCTCTTTTTAAAAGCTGGGGAATTAATTTAGTTAATGGTAATAATGGCGGGTGTGGAATCCCGAACGGAAAGACTCATAAAAAAATAATTCAATATTCAATAGATGGAGAGTTAATTAAAATATGGGATTCTATATCAAAGGCAGCGTTGGCTTGTTGCGGAGGACTTCATAATAGAACCCACATATCTCTGGCCGCTAAAAAGAAGAATCGTTCAGCACACGGCTATGTTTGGAGGTATTATACGGACGACTATCAGAATAAGATAGATGTTTTTATAAATGTCGCTCCGTCTTCTAAGAAAGTTTATCAATATTCTCTAGACGGCAAGTTTATAAAAGAATGGCCAAGTTCTGCAAGTGCCTGTAGATGTCATGGAATGAAAGGGGTTACAATACATGAAGTTTTAAAAGGGAATCAAAGAAGCGCATTTGGTTATTTCTGGAGTAGAGAATTTAACCCTGATGGATTAGGCATAAATTTACCTAAAACAATGGGTAAAAGAAAAGTAGTTAAGTGTGATTTAAATGATAATATTGTAGAAGAATTTGAATCTATACAATCTGCTCAATTGGCTCAAAACGGAAAAATAAAAGGATGTGTTAATGATTGTCTTTATGGGTATCAAAAAACAGCCTATGGTTATAAATGGAAATATGTTTAATTTAAATAAAATAAAAAATGTGTAATTGTAGAAATTGCAGATGTTCTTCAACAACCGTTCAGGTCGGACCTGTCGGCGATACTGGAGCGACTGGAGCCGCTGGTGCAACAGGCGCAACGGGAGGCCAAATAGAAATGACTATCCCTATAACAAGCGGGACAGCAACTTTATTAGAAACTCAAACAGGAGGAAAAGTGATTCTTGACCGCGCGGCAGGAGCTATTATAGGGCTTCCAAATACTCCAGCAGACGGAACTAATTATACGTTCATAACTAAAACCGATCTTAGTTCTAATAATTACGTTATTAACGCTGGAGACGCTGGATTAGATTCAATGTTTGGATATGTGTATGCAAAGAAAGCAGGAACGGCGGATGAGATATTTCAAACAGCATCCGCGACTCATATTACTATGAATGGAACTACAACTGGGGGAGATGTCGGCACGAATCTAAAACTCTCTTATGACGCTACTAATAATAGATGGTATGTTTCAGGATCAATTCAAGGTTCAGGTGCTTTAGGAACTCCATTCTCATAAGATGACAAATCAAGATTTAATCACACAAACAGTATTACAAGCTAAATGTACGGCGGCTTGTTGGGGATACACTTCTATTCAACAAGAAAAAGGTGGAGATGACATTCAGTGTTGTTTGACTAAGATTAAAGTGTTAACCAAGTGGTACTCAATATTAGAAGATTTCCTATGTCAATTCTATGAATCAGAAGACCCTGATACAGCTTTTATATGCTTAACCGAAGAAGAAGCTTTAGAGCTTGTAGGTAAGGTTAAAACGTTAATTAAAGCTTAAAATTTTGTAATTATTTTATTATTGTGTAATTTTGGGGTGTGAAAGAGCTATTTACTTTAGACTACATAATGTCAAATTATAATGAAGAGAAACGAAATTATAATATCGCATTATGTTACAATAGCTAAGCGAGGGCGGCGATGATTAAGTTTTTCAAACAGTTTATAGAAATTTTTAAGTTTATTTTTAGTCTTAATGACAATTGCAGCATTGAGAGTCCCTCCAAAATTTTACCAACTCAATTACAACAGTCATTGCCCCAATCACCACTAAAAAAAGCGTTAAAGTATTCATATTTTCGTCGCTTTCCTTTTGGTGCTTCTCTAGGTTTTCGAGCCGAGTATTTTCGTCGTCGCTAATTCTTTTTGTTGCTTCATATCCAATAAAAATAAATCCATCAAAGTTTATTTTATAGTGAGTAATAGCGGTTCCAGAACCTAAAGGGGGTGTGTCTAATTTAGCATATAAGTAACCATCTTTATTTATTTTTCCAATAGCCATATCAATATCTTCTAAAGCTATAACTTTTGGCTCTTCATTTTTTGCTATACCCGTAACGGTAATTCCATTTAAATTTTGGAAAACTTCATATAGATTATGGAAAATCTTATTGTGTTTTTTGAAATAATTTAAAACTAAATCTAGTTTTTGTATTGGATTTAACTCTTCCATAAATCTAAGATACGTAATCCTACACACAGGAGCTAGGGCGTGTGGATGCAAAAGGCCAAATAAATTTTATTTAAAGGCCGTGGGGCTATTTACCGTCAGGCAAGGACACTAGTCCGCAGACATAATGTCTTATTATAGAGATTTGACGGTGTGTAAGATAGTGTGAAAGTGCGATGGATCGTGGGAGTGGAAATCTCTATAATTAAATGTTATGTTCAATCGCTGTTTGTGCGTGGGCCATAATAAATAAAAAAGCTGAGGTTTTTGCTGAAGTATAAACAAATAAGCCCCTTTTTATCGGGGCTTTTTAATTTAAGTCTATTAGGCATTATAAGGCTTAGGATTAATTCCTTTTTCTTTTAATTTCTTTTGAATTTCGTTTAATTCGTCTTTTTTGTTCTCGTCCGCTGTTTTTCGGTTTTTTTGATAGTTAGCTTCTCTTTCAATCCCTTCTTCTCTAGTTAACTCCCTTTCATCTTTAACGTCCATGCTTACATATACATTGTCTGGAATAGCGCCGTAAACATCGTCTTGATGAGCCATGATATATTCCACGCCTCTCACTCTAAAAGTTAAGTCAAGATTTTGATTAAAATACACGCGGAGTCCGGGCATAATGTATTCTTGAACCTGTGGACCTACTGCTACTACAATCCCGATGTTAGGAGTTACTACATTGCTTCTGCCTGTGTTTGAAGTGGAAGATTTCACCGCCGATCCTCCAAGTAGCATAATTCCTGTTTCGGTTGTATACTCCTCAACGTTACCTTGTTTCTTTATGAATACAGAATTGTGGAATGGTTCCATAAAATCTGTAGGTGCTTTGAAATTTACATCGACACATTTAAGTATTGCTGCTTTTCTTTTTTCGTATTCTTGGTTCATGGTTTATTAAAATTATGTTTTGTTAATCCTTTTTAGATCGGAAGAGC
>NZ_CALFIG010000146.1 GCF_937876455.1 uncultured Flavobacterium sp. | reverse complement strand
TGTATTTTGGAACATTCCTGGTTTTTCTTTAGTGAATTTTGGAGAAATTTCTGGAGCATTTTTTAGTGTCATTACTTTTTTTTTAATCATATCATATAGTATTATAACAAAGACTATTTTTAAAAATAATACGTATTTAATATTAGGTGCTGTTTATTTTTTAATTGCGGGTATTAATGATTTTTCAAGTTATAATTTATTAATCCCGGTGGCCATTAAGTATATGTTATTTGTCTTTTTTGGTACAACTATAATTAAACATACTTCAATAGCAGAACTTTTTTATGTTATATTGTTTGGCGCATTTAGCTTGTTTGTAGAGGCATTTTTGCTGCAGACAAATGTTTCAGGTAGATATTCTGGTTTTTATTTAAATCCAAATGCTGCAGGCTTTGTATTAATGATAGGCTTTGTAGTAAGTCTTTTTGTGAAATCAAAATTAATGAAAATACTAGGTCAAATAATTTTTGTTATCGCTGGCTTTTTTACTTTTTCACGTACTTTTTTAGTATTATTATTACTTATAAATGCAATTACAATTTTTATTAGTATTAGAAATGTTTACAAATTATTTATAGGAATTTCATTGTTTGCAGTTTTTGTGACTTTTAACAGTATTGTTAATTTAGACATAAAAAGATTAAATTCATTTTCTTCACTTCTAGAAGGAAAAGTTTCAGAAGAATTGGGACAAGATTCAAGGACCGAAACATGGGCTGGTTATTATTTACAAATTTACGATAAACCAATTTTTGGAAACGGATACCTTAGTTTTTCAGGAAAAACAATAGGTTATGGAACAAATGAAATTAGTGTTCAAGGCGTACATAATACATTTTTAATGATTTTAGGTGAATCAGGGATTTTAGTCTTTTTATTTTTAGTTTATATGTATCTAAGTGTAATTTTTTATTCCTATAAAGAGTTCAGAAAAAAACCAATACTTTTACTCTGTTCATTAACAACAGTACTTTATCTTTTGACTACCCATAATTATTTTGATAATTATATCATTTTATTTATATCAATTTGGATATTCAAACAAATTCAAAACAAAGACAAATTAATTATTTCTTAAAACCATGTGTGGAATTTATGCAACAAATATTCCTTTTTCGGAAGATGAAGTGAAATTAAAGTTGGAGTCTATAAAGTTTAGAGGCCCCGACCATACAGGTATAAAGAAAATCGACGATATTGTTCTAGGACATTTAAGACTTTCCATAATAGATTTAGACGCTCGTTCTCATCAACCATTTAATTATGAAGGGCTTTCAATAGTTTTTAATGGAGAAATTTATAATTACCAAGACATTAAAACCGAATTAATAACACTAGGTTATTCATTTACTACCTCAGGCGATACAGAAGTATTGTTAGCGGGTTATAAAGAATGGGGAAAAGACTTTGTAAATAAATTAAACGGAATGTTTGCCTTCGCAATTTATGACACAATTGCAAAAAAAATCATTTGTTCCAGAGACAGATTGGGCGTAAAACCTTTTTATTATTCATGGCAGGAAGGGAAATTTGAAATTTGTAGCCAATTAAGACCTATAAGTCAGCATAAAAAAATAAATGAAGAGGCAATCTCTATATTTTTAGATTGCACCTATATTCCTTCTCCACACACTATTTTTCAAAATGTTTATAAATTACCTCCAGGGAATAATTTAGAAATAGATCTCCATACACAGCAAATTTCAATTTACGAATATTGGAATTTGAAACCTATAAATAAATTGGAATTAAGTTATGAAGAAGCTACATCGCAATTACACGATTTATTAAAAGATGCCATTAAAATTCGACTCCAAGCTGATGTTCCCTTTGGCTCATTTCTTTCTGGAGGCATAGATTCAGCATTAATTTCAAGTATTGCCGCACAGGTTTCGCCAGACACTATAAAAACATTTTCTATTGGTTTTGAAGACCCCGAGTTTGATGAAAGTAAAATTGCGGCACAATATGCTTCAATTATAGGTTCTGTTCATACCGAAACACTGTGCACCACACAACAAGTTCTAGAAATGATTCCAAAATTAGTCTCTGTATATGATGAGCCTTTTGGTGACAGTTCTGCACTCCCATCGTTGCTACTAAATAAAGTAACTAAACAACATGTTACAGTGGCTTTATCTGGAGACGGAGGCGACGAGAGTTTTTTGGGCTATTATCATTTTGATTGGGTAACAAAATTCACAAAATTAATTAAAATTCCTTTTGTAATTCGTTGGTTAACATCTAAAGCATTAGTTTTTAATATTCTTGGCAAAAGAACAGAGCCTATTAAGAGAATACTAAATTTAAAAACAGCAAATAGTTTTATTGAAGGTATTTTTGTAGGATACAATACAATTTTAGAAAAGAGAAACTTAAATTGGTTAAAAACATACAATTCCTACCAAAAATTGTCGCGAAATATTCATCAAAAAACTGCCGATTTAAATATAAAATTATGGTTAGAAAACGATAGTAATGTAAAAGTAGATAGGGCTAGTATGGCTTATTCTATGGAAGTTAGGAGCCCTTTTTTAGATTATAGGATAATTGAATTTGCAAGAAACCTCTCTGTTTCTTTTCGATATATGCCTGGCAGAAAAAAAAGAATATTAAGAGATATTTTAAAAGAATATATTCCAGAACAAGTATTTAATCAACCTAAAAAAGGTTTTGCAATACCTATAGGTGCGTGGATGCGTAATGAATTGAAGGAAGAATTTGTTACTAATTTATCAGACCATTTTCTATATCAAGTACCTAATTTAAATGTGTCCAAGTTTAAAAAAATGTTTCAAGAGCATTTAAAGGGTAAAAGCGATTATTCATCCTACATTTGGAGAGTGTATGTTTTGTCAAAATGGTGTCAAGAATTTGGCTATTTTCAAGAAAATAATGCACAACCAAAAAGTAAAATATTTTTTATAATACCGACGCTTCAAGCAGGAGGTGCAGAGCATATTATTTCTTTTATTGCCCAAAATATAGATAAAACAAAATATAGTGTAAAACTTATTGTCTTAGGTTATGAAAAAGATAATCTTTATGATGTTAAAGATGTAGAAGTAATTTATTGTAATAAAAAACGACTCATGCACGCTATACCTAAGTTATTTATATTAATTTACAAGAATAATCCAGCTATTGTTTTTGGAACAATTGGACATGTAAATTTAGCGTTAGGGTTTTTATCTTTATTTTTCAAAAAAACTAAATTTATTGGAAGAGTATCGACATTGATTTCTAAAATAGGTTACTTTTCTAAAGAAAAAAAAATAAATAAAAGAATTGAAAAATTCTTATACAACAAATTGGATGCTATCATATGTCAATCGAGTGATATGAAAGCAGATTTTGAGTCGTTCTTAAATACTCATTCTTCAAAATTAACCGTCATAAATAATCCAATAACAAGTACAGAAAATATAATAAAAACAGAAAGTTCATTTAAAGGATTAAAATTTATTACTGTGGGACGACTTAGTCCAGAGAAAGGACATATTCGTATTCTAAATTGTTTAGCAAAAATTAAATCATATGATTTTAAATATACAATTATTGGGTCTGGTCCTTTAGAGTCTTTAATAAAGGAAAAAGTAAGTGAATTAGGATTAAAAAAAAACGTTGACTATATTCCATACACAAATCAAGTACTGAATATTGTTAATGATCATGATTATTTTATTCAAGGTTCTTATTTTGAAGGGTTTCCAAATGCTTTACTAGAAAGTTGCACTACAGGGACGCCTGTACTTGCATTTAATGCTCCTGGAGGTACAAAAGAAATTGTGCAAGATGGAGTTAACGGTTTTTTAGTTGAAACAGAATTTGAATTAATTGAGGTGTTGAATAATATAATTAAATTAAAATCAATTGAATCATATAATGTAAAATCATCAGTCTCATCTAAATTTGATTCTAAAAAAATATTAAAAGAATATGAGTCAATTTTTCAAAAGTTACTAAATAATTAAGTATGTCTTCTAAAAAAAACAAAATAGCAGTATTAATTTATTCACTAGCGGGTGGAGGAGCAGAACGTGTAGTGTCTCAGTTAATTCCTTATTTAGAAGATAAAAATAAGGACGTCTATTTGGTTGTTATGAATGACACTAGAGATTACGATTTTCAAACCAAAAATCCGTTATACTTTTTAGAAAAATCTAAGCCTAATGAAAACAGTCTTTTAAAATTATTAAAATTACCATTTTTAGCTTGGAAATATCATCAATTTTTAAAAAGGAACAATATCAATACAAGCATTTCGTTTTTAACAAGACCAGCGTATATTTCAATACTTACAAAAGTATTTAACAAAAATAGAAACATAATTATTTCAGAAAGATCAAATCCAAGTAAACAATACGGCGAAAATAATTTTCATTCTAAGATTAATGTTTTTTTAATAAAATATCTTTACCCAAAATCAAATTTAATTATAACAAATTCAAAAGGAACTAAATTAGATTTGATAAACAAATTTCAAATATCGGAAGATTTAATCTCAATAATTTATAATCCTATAGATATAGAAAAAATAGAAAGCATTTTACCAGAAACTTCCATTTTTGATGCTAATTATTTTAATATTATTACCGTAGGAAGATTAGATAGAGGTAAAAATCATGTTTTATTGATAAAGGTAATGGCGCTTTTAAAACAAAAAAAAGTAAGATTGTATATTTTAGGAAAAGGTCCTCTTGATAAAGAGTTAAATGGTTTAATAGCAAAGTTAGGTTTAAGTGAAAATGTTTTTTTGTTGGGCTTTGATGAGAATCCCTATAAATACATGAAAGCGGCAAATTTATTTGTGTTTTCCTCAAATCATGAAGGGTTTCCAAATGTTGTTCTAGAAGCTTTAGCGTGTAAATTACCTATTGTTTCAACAAACTGTCCGTATGGACCAAATGAAATAATGAATGCTGAAGTTAAATTTAATTTAGATACTAATTTACATACCGATTATGGAATATTAACGCCTTTAAACAATAAAACTATGTTTCATGAGGCACTCTTATGTATGTTACAAGAACCAAAATATAGAAAACAATGTATTGCAAAATCAAGTGAAAGAGCGCAATTATTTAGCAAAGATTTGATTTTAGAAGAATATTTTCAAACTATTA
>NZ_CALFIG010000145.1 GCF_937876455.1 uncultured Flavobacterium sp. | reverse complement strand
TGTATTTTCTCCTCCGTCCGAAACATCACTATTAGAACATGAAATACATACTAAAAATAAGCTAAAAAAGTAGATAAGGGTTTTCATGGATTCTATATTGTTATTTATTAGTAAACATTAATTAACTTTGCTAATATATAAAAAAACAATTTAAATTCAATTTATGTCAAATACAATTGGAACACTTTTTAGATTAACAACCTTTGGAGAATCACATGGTGTAGCCTATGGCGGAATTATAGATGGCTGTCCGTCAGGAATTAAACTAGACTTGGATGCTATTCAAAATGAGTTAGATAGAAGACGTCCAGGACAATCCAAACTTGTTTCTGCTCGAAATGAAAAAGATGAAGTACAATTTTTATCTGGAATTTTCGAAGGCATAACAACAGGTACTCCAATTGGTTTTTTGGTTCCAAATACTAATTCTAAATCAAGTGATTATACGCATTTAAAAGACACCTATAGACCAAGTCATGCTGATTACGTGTACCAACAGAAATATGGCATTAGAGATTATAATGGAGGCGGAAGGAGTTCAGCACGAGAAACCGTGAATTGGGTGGTAGCAGGAGCCGTAGCAAAACAACTTATTTCTACCATCAATATACAGGCGTATGTTTCATCTGTAGGGAATATAGAACTCAATAAACCATATACTTCTTTAGATTTGACTACAATTGAAGCTAACGATGTGCGGTGTCCTGATGCGGCTATAGCCCAGCAAATGGAAGAATTAATTAAAGAAGTTAAAAAACAAGGCGATACAATAGGAGGAACCATAACTTGTATCATTCAAAATGTACCTATTGGATTAGGGGAGCCTGTTTTTAACAAACTCCAAGCCGATTTAGGCAAAGCCATGTTGTCCATTAATGCGGTAAAAGGGTTTGAATACGGTTCAGGATTTCAAGCTGCTACGCTTAAGGGGAGCCAGCATAATGATTTATTTCACGAAGACGGCACAACACAAACAAACCATTCGGGTGGCATTCAAGGGGGTATATCAAATGGAATGGATATTTATTTTAAAGTAGCTTTTAAACCTGTGGCGACTTTATTACAAGAACAAGAAGTGCTGACTACATCAGGTAAATTAGCCGTACAACAAGGAAAAGGAAGACATGATGCCTGTGTGGTTCCTAGAGCGGTGCCTATTGTTGAGGCTTTAGCTGCTATAGTGCTTGCCGACAATTATATGTTAAATAATTTATATACTAAAAAATAATACTTACATTTGTAAATAGCTAAAAAACAATATTTTATGAAATCGCTAGTAATAAAACAGTGCGGAAGCAAATTAATTGATAGCCGATTACATATAAAACAATTAAACAATTAAATTTTACATGTATGAAAAAAACTTTACTTTTTACACTTTTAACAGCAACGTTTGTATCGGCACAGACGTTACAAACTGAAGATTTCAATTCGTATACAG
Organism: uncultured Flavobacterium sp.; assembly: GCF_937876455.1. GTDB lineage: Bacteria > Bacteroidota > Bacteroidia > Flavobacteriales > Flavobacteriaceae > Flavobacterium. Next base: position 2,583 of record NZ_CALFIG010000145.1, on the reverse strand, counting down.
TAGGAAATGTATGTACATCCACCGCTGGAACGACTGCTGGTCAAGGTAGTTATTATGCTTATAATGGAGCTGTAACAGATTATCAAATTGTTTCTGAAGGAGGCGTTCACGATAAAGTGCTTCAAATAGCAGGACCTGCCAGCACAACACCTACAGCTTTATATTTATGGAAAGACGGTTTACCTACTTTATGGGGAACACGTACTACAGGTAATGATATTATAGAAATTGAAGTAGATTTATACGTTGGTGGTGCATCAACTAGTAAAAACGGACATTTAATATATCTATATGATTCAACTGGTTCAAAAGTATTAGCAGGTTTGAGATTTGTACCTGAAACAGGCGTTTTAGCAGGTGTAGCTTATTATAATAATGCAGGAACACTAAATAATTATTCGTTTAACTTAGTTACAGGAGGTTTAACTTTGGCTGCAAATTCATGGTATAGAATTGGAATGAGTTACAATTACAATACAGGTCAAGTTCTTTGGAATGCACCTGGAATGACTGGAGCTGCTGGTGTAATAGGAGCCGCTTCAACTAATGTACCTACAGAAATTGATTTTGTTGCTTCTGCAGGAACTTCTAATGCTTCATCTTCAACAATGAAATGGGACAACATGACTGTAAAAGCTACAAGTACTAATACATTATTACCTGCTCAATCTTTTCAAGCCGAAATTGAAGTTTTTACCGCATTCCCAAACCCTACAACAGGCATCATTAATATTGATACACCAAACAATGCCGAAGTAAAAAACATGAAGTTAGTAGATGTTAACGGTAGAGTAATAAAAACAGTTAATGGTTTTGTTTCTCAGCTAGATATAACTTCACTTTCTAATGGTGTGTATATGCTTACTATAGAAACGGCTACTGCTAAAGAAACCAAAAAAATTATAAAAAACTAAGTTGCACAACCCACGTTTTAACAAATCTAAAAACCTATAACCAAAAAGTTATAGGTTTTTTATTTATATTTGAAATGTATTAAAAGTTAGAGAATAGATATTCGCCTTACAAAACCAACAAGTTTAACGTTGCGGACATATAAAATAATTAATACAAAGATTATGAGAAAAAATAGTTTAGGAATTTTATTATTAGTAGTACTATCTTCATGTAATTTACGCGATGTAAATTATTCTGATTCAGAAATAGTTGAAATGAAGCATAAAATTGTAGAAAAAAGCAATGAAGATTCCTTTACAGAATATAGTTCTTTCCTTGGTAAAAAAGATTCTTTATTATATCTTGATGCATTAGCTTATTCATTATCTGTAATGGATAATAAAAACTCAAAAGCGAATTTTGATTTTTTTGAAATATTTTTAAGAGCAAAATTTAAAGGGATTTATAATCCAAATAATATTTTAAAACTTGCAAAACCAGAACAAGATTTGTTAATTTATTATTTGAATCAAGGTCATATTAAAAATGATAGTTATTGTTCTTATGTGTTAATTGACTATTATGATAAAGGTATTTATTTCAAAAAAAATAAAGTAAAAGCAGATAGTTTGTATTTTGAAGTGTATGGTCGTAATAGATAGACTAATTATAAAAAAAGTAAATCTAAAACCTATAAACTTAGTATTAATAATATTCTATAATCTTTTGTTATTAATTCTAGCAAATATTAAAAATAATGAGAAAAATATTTTTTTTAGTAGCAATTATAAGTGTATTGTTTTCGTGTAATAATAGAGAAACTTTGGTGGATAAATCAGAATTATTAGGTGATGATTATCGTTTGTTTCAAAACACACCTGCTTGGGAATTAGCCAAAGCTGTAGAAGATGAAAATGAAGATAAAATTAATGAATTAATAAATAAAGACAGGAAACTATTAGATTATCAAGAACCTGTTTTTGGCAGCACTCTTTTGATATTAACCATTAAAAATCAGCAGTATAAATCTTTTGAAATATTATTAAAAAATAAAGCTAATACAAAAATTCATGATACTTATGAAGGGTCATCAGCATTAATAGAGGCTTGTAATTCCAAACATTACGATGTGAAATTTGCTAAATTGCTTTTAGAGTATGGTGCAAATGTAAATGATGTTCAAATTGACATTGATAATGAAGGGAAAACAAGAACACCATTGATGTTAGCTAGTAAAACTGGTAAAATAGATTTAGTTGAATTGCTTGTTAAAAAAGGCGCTGATTTAAATTATCAAAATAAATCTAAACAGTCTGCTTTAAGCGAAGCCATATTCCAAAGCGAATTTAATGTTGTAATGTATTTATTAATGAATGGAGCAGATTATGAACGACCGATTTTTTATAGACCTGATTATTCTGTTCCAGTAGAGAAACAAGACCCAAACGATAAAGGAAAGCCGATGTATTTGGTAGATGTATTAAAAGAAAATGTTGCGGATGTTGATACAGACGAGTATAAATATAAAATGCTGATAATTAATTTTTTGAAAAGCAAAGGGATAGATTGAGGAGTAAGAACTAGCTCCCAGCTCCCGCGCGATTCCTATCGCGTGTACAAAAAATAAATCTAAAACCAACATCTACGGAATATAAAATTACTGTGATGAAATTTTTTTAATCTATTAAA
>NZ_CALFIG010000144.1 GCF_937876455.1 uncultured Flavobacterium sp. | reverse complement strand
GAGATTAAATTATGACCTAGCAAGAATACACCTTAAAAAGATGGCGGAATGAGTTTACTATTTCATTTAGACAAGAACAATAAGGCGGTATTACACCCTGAGTGTGTTAAGCTATGCCCCTCACTAGGTACATTATCTGAGCAAGAACTTCTGTACGTTATTCTGTACGCTGACTACAATTCTCCTTACCGCCAATTTCCTGAGCATGACCGCAAGCAAAAGGCCATGTTTCACGCATTTGACGAGAATGAATATGACCTAATACACAGTGATAGGATTGTAATTGCTATTGAGGATTACACTTCATTACAATACAGTCCTAAAATCGAGGCGGCCAAGGAATATCAAATTAAGGTGGACTCTTTACTAGAGCAACTTAAACTAGAAACCTCACCTACGGGCATTAAAAAGATTGATGATGCTATTGATGTTTGCCGCAAGCGTATAAGAATGTTTGAGCAAGAATATGAGGTGGATATGCAAAGGCAGGGGGTAATTAAGGGTAAAATGGAGTTAGGCTATTTAGAGAATATTCAGCGCAATAAAAAGCAATACGACTCAATTAAAGGCAAAGCAGTTAAGTTATGAACGAAGTACCTTTAGCCCCGTACATTAAACCTAAGAAGTTTATGTACTATCTCTGTAAGGCGGTTACGCAAGGTGTACCTGCTAATGCTGATTCTATTCGTGACCCGTCCGTTGTCGGCACGTATGAGTGGATGAGTTATTGGGAGAATGAACTTGTAAAGATTAAGAATGGCTTTAAGATAGATAATATTTGGATTCCTGGCCGTTTTTATTGGTACATGGCCTATAAGCAGATGACTACTATTAAAGGTGTTGTTACGCCCGATATGGTGGACTTGCATTTAGAGTTGGCCTATTACATTGAATATTGTAAGCGTAATGGTAAGAACTTATTGTGCGCTAAAGGTCGCCGTAAAGGTATTTCTGAGGCCGCTAGCACCATGATTATTGATTATGGGTGGAGATTTGAGCAGGGGTATAAAGGCGGTGTAGCGGCGGGTAATAAAACGTATGTAGAAGATTTTGTAGCTAAGTGGAGATTTGCGGACAGTAGAGTGCCTCCTGAGTTTGCATTAAAGAAGTTGGTAGATAATGACGATGAGATTATAGCAGGGTATCAGATACGTGACCAAAATGGCTCGTACATAAAAAGCGGTTCAATGAATACTATCTACGCCCGTACCATGCACAACAATCCTAATATGTTTAAGGGTTTGTACTTGAATGATATTATCTCTGAGGAAATCGGGGAGCATGAGAATTGGATTGAGTTTTTCGGGGCATCCAAAGACACATTGATGTCGGGTAATAAGCAGGTGGGTATGTTGACAGCCTTTGGTACTGGTGGCAACGTAAATAAGGGGTCTAAAGACTTTAAGAAAGTATGGCACGATGCAGAGGTGTATAACTTTGTTAAGTTCTTAATTCCCGCCACTAGGTTTTACTTTTATGGTGGCGCTACTGAAGAAAATAGAAGATTGCCCGCTGAATCTGAATTACTAAAGAAATACTCATCTTATCAATTAATAGGGTGTGAAGATTTCGCATTGGCGGAAAAGGATATTTTACAAGGCAGAGAAAGATTTTTAAAACAAGGCAATCTAAAGGCTTATAACGAGGACTTACAGAATAACCCCTTGAATGAGCAAGAGATATTCCGTAAGACAGTAGTTAATGATTTTGACATTAACATCCTTAATGAGCAAATGTCTAAAATAGATAATTTGATGCACCCCAAATACACTAAGTATAAATTAGAATGGGTAAAGGATGAAAAGGGCATTGTAAAGATGCCATTACAAGTGCAGGCGATAGCTTTAAAGCCCACTGATGACCAAGATGAGTGTGTATGGATTATTGACGGCGAAATGCCTAGAAAAGGCTATATTAATCTTTATACGGCATCAATCGACTCTTATGACCAAGACAGGGCGAAAGCTAGTAAGTCATTAGGTGCAATGTGTGTAAGGATACGGGACAATAACATTCACGGGGCGATGAAAAAAGCACCTGTTGCAGTGATTAGTTGCCGCCCGAAGCGTAAAGAGAAGTTTTATGACCTCTGTATGAAGCTGGCGGTATTTTATCCTTTAAACGGTAATGTTTTGGGTGACGTTTCAACAGGATTAGTGATGAACCATTTTAGAGAGAATGGCTTATGGCACTTATTGGCGGATAGACCAAGGAAGTTTGAGTCTGAAAATTCTGAGCAAACACACGAGAAGTGGGTAAGGCTAACAACCTTTGCTAGACCAAGAATGGTATCTTTAATGCAAACAGACATTGTAGATAACGGTCATAACTTTTGGTTTCCTGAATTAGTAAATCAATTACAGAATTACGATGAAGTGGAGATAGGAAGTGATAATGACTTGGCGGATGCTTATGGTATGGCTCTGATGCAGGATGTAAGTTGTGATGTTAAGCCTAGAAACTTAGACGAAGAAGTAATTACTGATAGATTCGACCTACCTCAATTTGTACCTGACGGCAACGGAGGCATGGTATTAAGAAATAAGATGGGAAGTAGTAGAAATCTACAACAAGACGAGAACCTATTTAAAAATATGTTCGGCTTGGATAGGACTTAGATAACTTTCTTACAAAATCTAACAAAATAATCTTATTTTTGGGAAACATTAAATTAAATGGCAGGTCTTTCAAGCTTTTTTCCTCGTCAGGACATCCCCGAATATCAAAAGAATGCGGCTTGGTTGGCGCAACATCTTTCGTATGCTGAGAGTTTACTAAAAACATATAATCAAGTGAGGACTAGAATGACTCGCTTGT
>NZ_CALFIG010000143.1 GCF_937876455.1 uncultured Flavobacterium sp. | reverse complement strand
CCCCAAAACCCCAAAACCCCATGATCCAGATTTTATGAAGAGTTTGAAATTAAGGAAATTAAGAAACCAAAAAGGATTTTCACAAGAATATTTAGCCGATAGATTAAATATTTCACAAAAAACATATTCTAATATGGAAAACGATAGAACGTCAATCTCTGTTGAAATATTAAAACAACTTTCTAGCGAATTAGAGGTTGATATGATAGATTTAATAACAGACAGCAAAATCATTGTTCAGTACAATACTTCACAAGACACTAGCACGTTTAACGGTGTTGTTCATAATAATTATCCAGAAGAATTAGTTGTACAATTGAAAGAACGAATAGAGGATTTAAAACAACAATTAGTAGATAAGGACAAATTAATTTCTATTTTACAAGCAAAAAATTAATTTCTTTTATGAATAGTATTGTTTATACCTTAGTAATTAGTAACTCCACTCTTCTATCAAGTTGTGCATCTTTACCTAATGATTGTGTGTTGCCATAGCCTTTAAATGTCATCCGTGTTTTGCTAATGCCTTTTGATAAAAAATAGCGATAGACACTCTCTGCTCTGTTTTTTGAGAGTTCTCTTTTTTTGGTGTCTTTATCTATGGCTTCTTTTTGATAATTTGGTGTACAACAAACATGGCCTTGTATTTCGAATTCTATGTTAGGATATCTTTTTAAAAGTAAAACCATTCGGTCTAATTCTTCTCTTGCTTTAGATGTCAATTTACTGCTACCACGTTCAAAAAGTAATTTTTCTAAATAGATTCGATCACCTTCTACAGCATCTTTTCTTATAGTTGTATATAAACCAGGGATGTTAAGCTCTTCCAGTATTATAGGTTTAAAATTAAGCACTACATCTACACGCCTGTTTTTTGCTCTTGCTTCAGGCACATTGTCTTCTAAGTCTTCGTCAATCATGACCTTTCCTTTTCCTTCAATTTTGACAATGATTTTTAGTTTTACTCCTTTTTTAACTAACATGTCTTTTACGCCATTTGCTCTACGTTGAGAAAGTTTATAATTATAATCAACTTTGCCAATATCATCACAATAACCAAAAATAGATATGCTTTCTAGTCGTGTGGTATCGATTACCTTTAGAAAGGCCACAACCGCTTCAGATTGCAAGACCTTTAATTCATGTACATCCGATTCAAAATAAATAGAATGCACTGTTTCTTCTTGGCTAAAGGCCGAAAGCGAAATGAAAAAAACAGCAATAAAAAACACTTTTTTCATTTGTTTATTTTTTTAGAATAGTTTGATATTCGGATGTGTTAGTTAGTATTTGTATGGCTCTTTGAACATCTGTATAACGAGCGGCAACATAATCATAAAAGTCTTTTCTATAGCCATATTTTAATAATAGCTCTTGATAAAGCAAACGTTTAATCTCTTCTTTGTTTTTGTCTAATTCTTTATCTTTAGCTTTTTCTATAGCCGTTTCAAGCTGTTTAATTTCGACTGTTAATTCATTTTCAATTTTATCTTTTTTAGCCGATTCCACAAGTGTTTTAAACGACTTTTCTATTTGCGAGTTTAGGTCAACATGTTCTTTCTTAATATAGGTTTTAAATTCACTAAATTCAGCTTCAGAAATAGCGTTTGGCACTTTGCCATTCGGATTTTTATAATACAACTGTGTGGTAAAATTAAATAATGCATCAGAATCTGTTAAATTTTGACCTACAGCACTTTTTTTCATTTCAGTAATTTCTACATCAGGCAATACACCACCGCCATCATAAACGGTTCTTCCTTTTTTGGTTTTAAACGCATTAAATTCTTTTTCTGATGTTTTAATTGGTCGGCCATTTTCATCTTTTTTGCTGTAATCTGTTGCTTGAATACATCTTCCAGAAGGCGTATAGTATTTAGAAATAGTCACCTTTACTTGTGTTCCATACGATAAATTAAAGGGGCGCTGAACCAATCCTTTTCCAAAGCTTCTGTTGCCTACAATAACTGCCCTATCAAGGTCTTGTAAGGCCCCAGAAACAATTTCAGAGGCAGAAGCACTTCGGTCGTTTACGATAACCGCTAGGGGAATTTCAACATCCACTGGCTCGTTTTTTGTTTTATAGGTGTGGTTGTGAACCGTATTTTTTGATTTTGTTGTTACAATCGCTTCATCTTTTGGCACAAATAAATTACACACATTTACCGCTTCGTGCAATAAACCACCTGGATTATCTCTTAGATCTAAGATAATTTTAGTAGCTCCTTTTTCTTTGAGCGTTAGTAAAGCCTCTTTTGTTTCGGAAGACGCTTTTTCATTAAATTTTGACAAAACAATATAACCAACATTGTTGGCTAGTAATTTATAATAAGGAACGGCTTTTATTTCTACTTCATCTAAGATAATTTGTCCTTTTTTTTCAGTTCCTTGACGTGAATAAATGATGTCAATTTTTGTGTTTTTGGCTCCTTTTAATAATTGTGAGGCGTCTTCTTTAAAGTCTTTTAAATTGACATCACCTATTTGTGTTATGACATCACCCGCTTTAAAACCTGCTTTGTCCGCAGGCATATTTTCATATATTTCTCGCAAAATAAGCTGTCCGTCTTTTCTTGTAATTAAGGCACCAATACCTGTATATTCACCCGTATTGTTGATTTTGTGTTTTAGCACATCTTGTTCATTAAAAAAAACAGTGTAGGGATCTAATTCTTTTAACATGTTTTTTATAGCAACGTCCATCATGTTTCCCGGATTGGTTTCGTCAACATAATTTTGGTTTACGGCTTTAAACATAGAGGTAAAAATTTCTATTTGTTTTGCAAGCTCAAAGAAATCATTTTGAAAACTTACACCAATAAATAAGAAACCCGAAAGAAGTGCGGGGATAATATATTTCTTTCTTGTGGAAAAATTCATGCGAACAGTTAATTTTTTATTATACGAAAGTAATTAATTTATTATTGACTAAGATGAAATTTTTCAAATAGCTGAATCGTTTTTTCGTTAATTTCATCAAATGTTAGTTTTGTATTGCTTTGATAAAAAAACATAAAGGCATGTGGTTTTTTTAAGGGACCAACAAGCGTGGTTTTGTTAAGTCGGTAACATTCTCTTAAAACGCGCTTAAAATAATTTCGATCAACTGCGTGTTTAAAATATTTTTTTGAAACAGAAACACCGAGTACATGATTTTCTAACTGAGGGTTGTTGTTTTTAAGAAAGACATATGATTCTTCAGAAATCGGCACATAAACTAGCCGTAAAGGATATTTTGACACTGATTTTCCTTCGGAAAAAAGAGCATCAATAATTTTTTTACTTTTAAGTTTTTCGTGCTTTGGGTATGTAAAGTCTGCTTTCATTTCAGAGACAAAGATAGTTATAATGCACAAAAAAGCCACTTTATTAGTGGCTTTAAGTGTTTTTTAGTTCAGGGTTACTTTATTATCATCTGGTTTTACATCAGCTAATAAACCGTTTGGATTGCAATCAATTGCTTTTATTTCAGATTTTTGTTTGTTAATTTGAAAACTAAACGTGGGGAAAGCCCAGTCCCAACTTGACAATACGGTTCGTTTCAAGTTTGGATATGGGTTTGGTTTTTCCCAACGCAACAAACTGTTAGGTACGTAAAAATAGTCTTTACTCCCGTCTGTATATTCCACAATAATGTCTATAGGCATTGGCATTCTTCCTTTTCGTTCTATTGTAACTTTTGTTTGAGTTTCATTGTTCTGCACTTCTTTTATGGCATAGTCAATAGTATTTATGGTTTGCGCCCATTCGTTTAAATACCAGTCTAAATTAGCACCTGTAATTTTTTCTGCAGTGCGTTTAATGTCATTTGGTGTTGGGTGTGTAAATTTGAAGTCGGAATAATATTTTTTTATTGTTTTTTGGAGATTTTCTTCACCAATAACATGTGCCAATTGTGCTAAAAAAACTTCTCCTTTGCTATAAGCGGCAATTCCATAAGCCATGTTCAAATCAAAACGATCGGCATGATTGGTTAAGGGTTGTTCTTTGCCACTATTTGTCAAGTAAACATAATTTTTGTATGCATCCGCAAATGGGCTTTCAGGCTCTTTAGGCGGCATAATTTCATTCATGGCTAAGTCTGAAATATAAGATGTGAAACCTTCGTCCATCCAGCAATGTTTAGCTTCATTGGTGGCTAATATGTGCTGAAACCAACTGTGTGCAAATTCATGAGCGGTTACCCCAACTAAACTACCGTAACTTCTATTACCTGTAATAAGTGTGCACATAGCATATTCCATACCGCCATCTCCACCTTGAACCACAGAATATTGTTTGTAAGGATACGCGCCTACGTGCTTATTATAAAAAGCTAACAACTCTGCTGTTTTTGGTTGCAATTTTTTCCAATTTTCAATGTTTTCAGGTTTGTTTTTGTAGAAAAAATGCAGCTCTAAGTTGTTTTCTCCAATAATTTTATCATGAACGTATTCTTTGTCAGCTCCCCATGCAAAATCATGAACGTTTGGTGCATAAAAATGCCAAGTTAGTGTTCGTGTTTTTTTAGGATATACAACCTGAATGCCAGCATCTTCATATCCTTTTCCAATTTCATTTTTGTTTTGAAGATACCCTGTTCCGCCGATAGTGTAGTCTTTATCAATTGTTATTTTCACATCAAAATTTCCCCATACCCCATGAAATTCTCTTGCAATATAAGGATCGGCCTGCCAGCCTTCAAAGTCAAACTCAGCCATTTTAGGATACCATTGCGTCATTGACAACGCAATGCCTTCTTCAGAATTTCTTCCAGAACGACGAATTTGCAAAGGAACTTGCCCTGAAAAATCTAGTGAAAATACTGTTTTGCTTTTTGGTAAAATAGCCTCGTTAAGTGTAACTTCTAATATTGTCCCTTCAACTTTTGAAACAACCACTTGACCATTTTGTTTTAAATTAGAAACATTTAAAAATCCTATTTCGTCAGGTTTTAAGGTACTAATTCGGCTTTCTTTAACTTCTTCTTTTTCTTTCATAAATTTTCTTACCATTCTTTTATCGGGATCAGAAATGGTTTGAAGCCTTATGTCCATTGCGCTTCCAGGTTGAAATGCATTTGGGAATAAATGAAAATATACTTTTTTTAAAGTGTCTGGCGAGTTGTTTGTATAGACCAATTCTTGATTACCTGAATATTGGTACTTCTTTGCATCTACAGTTACATTCATTTTGTAATCAACGTGTTGTTGCCAATAACCCGGATTAGGGTGGTTTTGTCCGTTACTTACTGCCGTAAATAATAAAAAAAATAGGGGAATAGAATTAAATAGGTGTCTCATTTCTTATTTTTTTGTTCTTTTTTCGGCTAATAATAATGCATTATAAGCATTAATAATTTTTCCGCTTTTTGAAATTTCTTTAAAATTTGCTTTGTGTTTGTCTTCTCCTACAGTAATGGTGTTATTTAATGTTGTGCCGCTTTCCAATATAATAGCTTTTACTTCTTTAGCACTTAGCGTAGGATAATAAGAGCGAATTAATGCAGCTACACCAGCAACATTTGGCGAAGCCATTGACGTTCCTTGAAGGTATTCATAGGTGTTTAGTGGAGTTGTAGCATAAATTTTATCTCCCGGCGCAAAAATATCTACATTATTTTTACCGTAATTTGAAAAATTTGCGACTAGTTTTGAACCATAATTTGGACCAATTGCACCAATTATCAATACATTATCTGTATATTCAGGAGAGTTGTCATAGGTGTCGTTTGGATATTTATTAGTGGTATCTAAATCGTAAGATTCGTTTCCGGCAGCAACAACCACTAAAACATCTTTTGATGCTGCATATTTGATAGCATCCATAACCCATTCTTTATTTTGTGAAAAATATTTTCCAAAAGAACCATTTATAACTTTAGCGCCATTATCGACAGCATAACGAATTCCTAACGCTATATCTTTATCATATTCGTCTCCATTAGGAACTGCTCTAACTGCCATAATTGAAACGTTGTTTATGACACCGTCACCACCTTTTTTGTTGCTTCTTGCTTGTGCAATAATTCCAGCGACATGTGTTCCGTGTTTGGCATCTTTTGGATCAGGACCTATAACATTGTTGTTTCCATATTTTTTATCTGTTATGTCATTTGGGTTGTCACCAACGGCTTTTCTGCCGTCAAAAGACACATTATAATGATAGTTAACCTGCGTATAAACATGGTCTTTAAATTCTTCTATTTCTTTTTTAAAGTCAGCTACAGAAGTAGTTGACAAAATTTGAAGAAAAACCGATTTAGCTCTTGACATGTTTACATCTTTAGCGTCAATTTTTTTAATATCTTCAATTGTATAATCCTCTTTTTTTAGATAATTTTTTATGCTTTTTTCAGCATCTAAAATGAAATCTAATTGTTGTTTTTCTTCTTCAGCTTCTTTACGTTTTTTTTCTAATTCTGCTTTTGCTCTTTCGTAATCAGGTGTACCAGCCCCCTTTTTTACAATTCTAACAAATTCGTATTGTTCATAGTTGGCATTACCTAAAAAATTCCATCCGTGTATATCATCAACATAGCCATTGTTGTCATCATCAATATTATTACCTTCTATTTCTTTAGGATTTGTCCAAATAGCATTTTTTAAGTCTTCGTGATTTATATCAATACCAGAATCTACCACGCCAACAACAATTTTTTGGCCTTTTTTTCCTTTTAATAATTCTGCATACGCTTTGTCTACGCTCATGCCAGGAATTGTGTCTTTTGTTAGGTCTAAGTGTGACCAGCGTTGTAAATCTTTTTCTTTTATTGGGGCGGTTTTTAGAGGCATTCTATCAATATTCTCAACTGGAGTTGGAATAATTTTTGAAGAACCACAACCTGCAAAAACTAATGTTAACGAAATTGTTACATAAAAAGGGATACGAATAGTTTTCATTTTTATTGATTGAAATTAATAGTTTGATTAAAAAATATCTTGACAAGAAAAAACATCTTTTAGACGAACGCCTTTTTCGGTTTTTTCTACCGTAATAATTTGATTATGCGCATCATGTTCTAAAAACAAATAGTAATTATTTTCTGCGGCAGCGGTCATAAACTTTGATTTTTCATCCATAGTTAAAAGCGGTCTTGTGTCATAACCCATCACATAAGGAATAGGGATGTGGCCTGCCGTTGCCAATAAATCACCACAAAAAACAATAGTCTTTCCATTATAATTGATATGCGGAATCATTTGTTTTTCGGTATGCCCATCGGCAAAAAATATACCAAAACCTAATTCAGATTCTTGCAAAAAATCGCCTTCTGGTCGTTTGATAAAATGCAGTTGACCGCTTTCTTGCATCGGTATAATGTTTTCGTGTAAAAAAGATGCTTTTTCTCTTGAATTAGGTTTTGTAGCCCATTCCCAATGATTGTCATTCGTCCAAAATTTAGCATTTTTAAACGCCACTTCATAGCCTGTTTTGGCTGCGTTCCAATTCACACTTCCACCACAATGATCAAAGTGCAGATGTGTCATAAATACATCTGTAACATCATCGCGATGAAAACCAGCATTTTTTAATGATTTATCTAACGAATGATCACCCCAAAGCGAATAATAGCCAAAAAATTTATCTGATTGTTTGTTGCCCATTCCTGTGTCAATTAAAATCAACCGATTTCCGTCTTCTATTAATAAACACCTTGCAGCAATATCAATTAAGTTATTTTCATCTGCTGGATTGGTTTTATTCCAAATAGTTTTTGGCACAACACCAAACATAGCGCCTCCATCAAGTTTAAAGTTTCCAGCTTCAATAGCATGTAATTTCATAATGAATCAAAATTTCTGCAATTTACAAAAATTGATTATACTTTTTTCTTAAGTAAATTATAAATAAAAGTTATGCGTTAATAAGTTATAAAAATGTTAGCAAACCTTGTAAAAAGCAAATTATGACTTATCTTTGTCTTTAATTTAGACAAAATCAAAATAAGCTATGAAATAAGAAAGAGAAAACATTGAATTTTAAAACAATTTTTTCAATGCGAATTACATAGCACTAATAAAAAACAAATACTAACGACGTTATGATTAAAGTTTCTGATACAGCAAGTAAAAAAATCATTGCCATGATGCAAGAAGATGGTTTTGATGCAACCAAAGACTATGTAAGAGTAGGCGTTAAAAGCGGAGGTTGCTCGGGTTTGTCTTATGAATTAAAATTTGACAAAGAGTTAACCGAAAATGATAAAGTTTTTGAAGATAATCATGTAAAAATTGCCGTTGAAAAAAAGAGTTTCCTTTATTTAGCAGGAACCATTTTAGAATATTCAGGAGGCTTGAATGGAAAAGGGTTTGTTTTTAACAATCCTAATGCACAAAGAACATGTGGATGTGGAGAGAGTTTTTCTCTATAAATCAAAAAATATGAGCAAATATACTGAGGACGACTTAAAAGTTGAATTAGAAAATAAAGAATACGAATACGGATTTTATACCGAATTAGACTCGGAAACGTTTCCTATTGGGTTAAATGAGGACATTGTTCGTGCTATTTCAAAGAAAAAAGACGAGCCAGAATGGATGACCGAATGGCGTTTGGAAGCGTTTAGAGCGTGGCAAGAAATGATTGAACCAGAATGGGCAAACGTAAATTACGAAAAACCAGATTTTCAAGCGATTTCGTATTATTCAGCACCAAAAAAAGCGGATCCGAATAAAAAATTAGAAGACGTTGACCCAGAACTTCTGGCGATGTACAAAAAGTTAGGAATTTCGGTTGATGAGCAAAAGAAAATGAATAACGTGGCGATTGATATCGTGGTAGATTCGGTTTCTGTAGCAACGACTTTCAAGAAAACATTAAACGAAAAAGGCATTATTTTTTGTTCGATTTCGGAAGCTATTAAAGAGCATCCAGAATTAGTTCGTAAACATTTAGGAACGGTTGTTCCTATGAAAGATAATTTTTATGCCGCCTTAAACTCGGCTGTTTTCTCTGACGGAAGTTTCTGTTACATTCCAAAAGGCGTTCGTTGTCCAATGGAATTATCAACGTATTTCCGAATTAATCAAGGAGGAACAGGTCAGTTTGAAAGAACGTTATTGGTTGCTGATGAAGAGAGTTATGTGTCTTATTTAGAAGGATGTACCGCTCCAAGTCGTGATGAAAACCAATTGCACGCAGCTGTTGTAGAATTAATTGCAATGGACGGAGCTGAAATCAAATATTCAACCGTTCAAAACTGGTATCCTGGAAATAAAGAAGGTAAAGGTGGAGTTTACAACTTCGTTACCAAAAGAGGTTTGTGCGAGAAAAATGCTAAAATTTCGTGGACGCAAGTAGAAACAGGTTCGGCTGTAACTTGGAAATATCCTTCATGTGTGTTGAAAGGCGATAATTCAATCGGGGAATTTTATTCAATTGCCGTTACAAATAATTTCCAACAAGCCGATACGGGAACGAAAATGATTCATTTGGGAAAAAACACTAAATCAACCATTATCTCGAAAGGAATTTCAGCAGGAAAATCACAAAATAGTTATAGAGGGTTAGTGCAAATAGGAGCTAGAGCCGAAAACGCACGTAACTTTTCACAATGTGATTCACTTTTAATGGGAAATAATTGTGGCGCACACACGTTTCCGTATATCGAAAGTAAAAATGCATCGGCGAAAATTGAACACGAAGCTACGACTTCAAAAATTGGAGAAGATCAAGTGTTCTATTGTAACCAACGAGGCATTCCAACCGAAAAAGCCATTGCCTTAATCGTAAACGGATTCAGTAAAGAAGTTTTGAACAAATTACCAATGGAATTTGCGGTAGAAGCACAGAAATTATTGGAAATTAGCTTAGAGGGTTCAGTAGGATAATCAATCAAAAATTAGAATAAATAACACATTTACATAATGTTACAGATAAAAAATTTACACGCGTCTGTTGAAGACAAAGAAATATTAAAAGGAATCAACCTTGAAATTAAAGCAGGAGAAGTACATGCGATTATGGGTCCAAATGGTGCCGGAAAATCTACTTTATCTTCAATCATTGCTGGAAATGAAAATTATGAAGTTTCTGAAGGCAAAATCTATTTAGACGGAGAAGAAATTTCAGAATTAGCACCAGAAGAAAGAGCACATAAAGGCGTTTTCTTATCGTTTCAATATCCTGTAGAAATCCCAGGGGTTTCGGTAACGAATTTCATTAAAACGGCCATCAACGAAAAACGTAAGGCAAACAAGCAAGACGAAATGCCAGCGAATGAAATGCTAAAATTAATTCGCGAAAAATCTGAATTATTGGAAATGGATCGTAAATTCTTGTCGCGTTCATTAAACGAAGGTTTCTCGGGAGGCGAAAAGAAACGTAATGAAATTTTCCAAATGGCCATGTTAGAACCAAAAATCGCTATTTTGGACGAAACCGATTCAGGTTTGGATATCGATGCGTTACGAATTGTGGCTAACGGAGTAAATAAATTGAAAAACGAAAACAACGCCGTGTTAGTCATTACGCACTACCAACGTTTGTTAGATTATATCGTTCCTGATTTCGTTCACGTATTAATGGACGGAAAAATCGTAAAAACAGGTGGAGCTGATTTAGCTTTAGAGTTAGAAGAAAAAGGATACGATTGGATTAAAAATGAATTAAATTAGTTTACAGTCTCAGTCACAGTTATCAGATGACTGCGACTGAATACTGCGACTGAACACTAAATACAATGGAATTAAAAGATAAAATGTTAGCTTCTTTTATGGCTTTTGAAGAAAAGATTGATACTCATTCTGAACTTTATGAAGTAAGAAGCAATGCGATAAAAAATTTCGAAAACAAAGGTTTCCCAACAAAGAAAGAGGAAGCATGGAAATACACGTCATTAAATGCGATTTTGAAAAATGATTTTTCGGTTTTCCCAAAAAAGGATAGCGCTATTGAATTTAAAGATGTAAAAAAGTATTTCTTACACGAAATCGACACGTACAAAGTAGTTTTCATTGACGGCATTTTCAGTTCGTTTTTGTCTTCTACGACACATGATGGTTTAGATGTTTGTTTGATGTCTTCGGCATTGACCAAACCCAAATATAAAATGGTAATCGACACCTATTTTAATCAAATTGCAAGTAAAGAAGAAAGTTTAACGTCTTTAAATACCGCATTTTCGTTAGAAGGCGCTTACATCAACATTCCGAAAAGTAAAGTAGTAGAGAAACCCATTGAAATCATTTATTTTTCTACAGGCACTGAAGCTGCTTTGATGGTACAACCTCGTAACTTGATTGTTGTGGGAGAAAATGCGCACGTACAAATTGTAGAACGTCATCAAAGCTTGAATTCAAATCCGGTTTTAACCAATTCGGTTACCGAAATTTTTGCTCAAAAACGTGCCATTGTTGATTATTACAAAATTCAAAACGATGTGCAAACCGCTAATTTGATTGACAACACTTACATTGCCCAAAAGCAAGAAAGCAGGGTAGCGGTGCATACATTTTCGTTTGGTGGCAACATAACAAGAAACAACTTGAATTTTTATCATCAAGGGGAACGAATCGATTCAACGTTAAAAGGAATCACTATTATTGGCGACAAACAACACGTAGATCATTATACTTTGGTACAACACGCAACGCCAAATTGCGAAAGCCACCAAAACTATAAAACGATATTAAACGATAGTTCAACGGGTGTTTTCAATGGAAAAATTTTCGTAGAAAAAGAAGCCCAAAAAACGGATGCATTCCAACAAAACAATACTATTTTAATAGGCGATAAAGCTACTATCAATGCCAAACCACAATTAGAAATTTTTGCTGATGATGTAAAATGTTCACACGGTTGTACCATTGGACAATTAGATGAAAGCGCGATGTTTTACATGCAACAACGCGGCATTCCGAAAAAAGAAGCTAAAGCGCTGTTAATGTATGCGTTTACTAGCGAAGTAACAAGCAGTGTCAAAATACCCGAATTAAAAGCCAAAATCGGTAGAATTATAGCGGATAAATTAGGAGTTAATATCGGTTTTGATTTGTAGTTATTTCTTTATAGATATTTGAAAACCGCCTTTTGGGCGGTTTTTTTATTTTATGTATGCAAAAGACTGCGGAGGGGTTAAATTAAAATCTTCTTTTAGGTTTTTAGGCACAGTGTATCGCATATTGTTTTTTATTTGAATTGCAAATCCACGTTTTCTATCTGCAAAATATTCATAGAAGTAATCTTCAGTAATTCCAGAATGTTCTTTGGTTTTATCCCAAAGAGTTTCTAAATCAAAATTAAATATTTCTCCAATTTCAAATTCTCCAATTACTTTCTGAACAGGGGAAGAGGCATAAACTAAAACCGATGTAACATTTTTGTTTTTGAAAATAGCTTTCCTGAATTCAAATTTCTTTGACCCATCAAATATTTTATTTGCAAACTGGGGCTTAATTGATAGTACTACTTTCATTATCTATTTTTTATATGCAAATTTAATCAAATCATTAAATTGTTTATCAGTTATTTTGATAAAACCTCTTGGCATATTTAAAATATCAGGGATAACGCCCAATCTATTCAAATCATCCAAAGTTGGTTTTGGAGTTGGTAATGAATGTGCATATAGAAAGTTAACTACAAAAGGCCTATTCTTGGGGTTTCTATCCCACCATTTTGTTTTCAAATCCTCTTTTGAAATCATGGTTCTTCTATTACATGCTTCAAAAAAATCTTCAAAATCTTTAAAATTATTTCTAACATTCTCAACGATACAAATTGTTGTTATTGTACTAGAATATTTTTTAGGGGTTGTTTCTCCCATTCTATATATAATTAATAAATCTCCAGGGTTTAAATTTCTATCTTGTGAGTGAGATATATATACCTTACTGATTCTGTTTCTATGTGGTTCGTTTTCAGTATATTTTCTAACATCTTCTCTTGTATTTATACTATCTGGAAAAAGTTCTGTATGGTATTGAGGTTCAATTTTAATTATATATTTATCTGTTTTTCTGGATAAAAATGGAAATGTTAGTTTTGGATTTTCAAGATTAACAGGGTTTTCACTACTGAATAATCTAACGTAAACTTTTTCTTCTCCGTTTTTTGTGGTTTTTAACCCATGATAGACAAAACCCCATTCTTCTAACATTTCTATAAGTTGTTCTTGTTCTGGTCTTTTTGTAAAAAGAGTAACATAAATTTCTTGAACCTTGAATAGGATTGCGTTATCGAAAATTGTTTTTAAAAATCTTTCCCCGATTTTATAACCATTACCTGTAACTTTTAAAGTTCCTATTTTTAGCCTTTTTTTTGGCTCAAATACTGGTTTAATATTTGAATAATTTTCCGTTTCCGTTTCAATTTTAACAAATAAAAACGCGGTTAAATTACCATCGCTATAACACACATAACAAGGCTCTTCGGATTTACTATTAAACCATGTGTCAAATTCACTATAGTCAAGTCTGAAACTATCAAAAAAATTATCTTTAATATTAACTTCTGCAAAGTCAACTTTTTTAACCGCTAATACTTTGTAATTTACTAATTCAGGGTTTTCTGAGGTTACTTTTTCTAAAAAATTCTGAATTTTATAGACTTTATGGGTAATTCCAAGTAAATTAGCTTTAGTATGTATTTTTTTATCTTCGGAAATTAAAATATCAACCCTACCTTCAAAAACTTCATTTAAGATTTGAGTATCATTTATGTCGTTATCTTGATTGTCAATTTCTTTACTGACTTTTAAAATTTCTACACCTAAAGGAGCTTGGTGTTTAAGTAAATTATAACTTTTAATCTTAATGCTCATTGTGTCAAGAGCATTTGTGTCTTTATATCTATCTAATTCTTGAACAGTTAAAGGATGTATGTATTTAGAATATTTAAGATTGTCAATCCATTTGATTAATTCTCCAATTTCTGGTTTATATATTTTGTTGGCTTCTCTGTGGATAATAATGTTGGTGTCAAGTAAAATTTTCATGGCTAAATACTATTTAAAAGGCTTTT
>NZ_CALFIG010000142.1 GCF_937876455.1 uncultured Flavobacterium sp. | reverse complement strand
GTTTTTCTTGTTTTCATCTATAACAAAACGATGTTTAGCGCTCGTAGTCTCTTCTTGTTGAGTTTCACCCTCCCCTATATATCCAAAAAGGAAGCTCTCTTGACCTTGTCCCTGGGCAAAATTACTAGCAGAAACCATCAAAGCACTCGAGGCAACAATAGAAAAAGCTGAGTAGTTACGAAAAACTCGTACCACCCGATACCCTGAAATCTGCTTTAC
This sequence comes from uncultured Flavobacterium sp., assembly GCF_937876455.1. Classification (GTDB taxonomy): domain Bacteria; phylum Bacteroidota; class Bacteroidia; order Flavobacteriales; family Flavobacteriaceae; genus Flavobacterium. The sequence continues at coordinate 3,835 of NZ_CALFIG010000142.1, read as the reverse complement.
AAAAGTCAGAAATCGATACTGCAGGGTATGTGTTTTGGTATGCAAGGAGTTCAAACGCTCTTTCACAGTGAGCGTTTGATGTTGGTCTTTATGATTTTCCTCATCTTCTCGAGATGAGGCTTTTTCTAAAGATTTTTTAGAGAAATTGCGAATATTCTTCGCGCCTTTCAGTTAGAAAAAGCTTTCGACGAGCCTGGCTTACGAAAAGCACCGGTGGCTCATCTCTGGACTTTTTCCCTAATTTTTACAATAGAAAGTATAGCTTTAGAGAAGTCTTTGGTCAAGCGTTTTTTTGTGAAAAAGGCTTTAAAAAGGCAAATGAGCATGGATTGAAGTATAACAACATTGAATTGAATGGAAAGCAATATACTATATTCTTTTATAAGAAGGAATATGGAAATTACTATCATTACTCTTTGCTTGAATCAACCAATAATACTGAAACTTCTAAAATTATGTTAGAGAAAAAAATCAGCGAATTAAGTGATACGGTAACTCCATCCAAATTTGTAAGTATTATTCCAAAAATTCTTCGTAACATTGCAAACTAAATTTTCGTAACTGGATTATGAACCTTTATTTTATTTCAGGAATTTTGTGGTTTATCAGTGGTTTAATAAGTCACAATCCTATATTTATTCCTATTGGATGTATGTTTATAGTATTAGCATTGGACAATAGTAAAAATAATAGTGAAAACAATGGCAAAGAAAAAGAAAACCCTCAAACAGATTCTGCACAAAGGAATTAAAGCAAAGTTGCGTGAAGACCAACTGAAAGATAATTATTTTCAACGTACCAAGCAACAAACTCATAAAGATAAAAAGACTTACACCCGCAAAAATCAAAAACCTCCTGAAAACAATGATGAGTAGATAAGTTCTAACCTCGTCAAAAACCCCGGCTGAAAAGTTGGGGTTTTTTTATGCCCAACTGGTTACGCCGGGTTACGACTGGTGGATTTTTACTTTATCAGGATATACAACAAAGTTCAATGAGTTTGGAAAATTCTTTTTTCCAAGTTGGGTGAATTTATTTGTATATCAAAATATTCAAAAAATCAAACTGGTTACGCTTGCAGGTCCCAGTACAGGACCGTTCATTGTAACAAATTTTATAATACTTTCGTAACTTCTATAAACAGATAAAAAAATGAGTTCGACTATTCTATACAATCGTTGTTTTATTAAGGCTACTGATAAAGAGGGGCAGGATTATATCGTGCCTATGATTCAAGCAGGTGCAAGCAACTGTACTCAAACAAGTAGAAAAGGTCGTGAAATTCATGAACGTTCATGGGAGGGGTTGACGTATTATACTAACGGGAAAATGTTTGCTACTCCTGAAGAAATTATGAAGGGTGTTGACCAAGAACGTGTAAGAAGAATTGAACAGGCTGAAGCGAACGTAAAAAAATATGATGAAACATGGGCGTATGATGATAAGAGTTTTGGATACCATGCCGGTGTTTTTCTTTACGGATATAGACGCTCAACAACCTTTGCATCTTACCGTGCATTTTTTGCTGGAGGAATTAAACGGGCAGTAACAGTTGAAGAGTTGCGTCAAAACAATGTGTCAGTTTGTTTGTATGTTTCAACATACTCAAAAGAGCAAATTGAAAAAAAAGGACTTGAAATCAAACCTACTGTTTATCCAAAAACCTCAGAAGAGTTATTGGAAAAAGCAAAAGAATATGAAGAGTATTATGGTAATTTGAATTGCTGTTATATTTCATGTGATGATTTTGAAATGGAGTTTTACTTTGAACGTAAAAAGCGTGCAAATAAAATCAACCGTCAAAACACTCGTGTAAACAAAAAAACGGAAGTAGAATTCTATTTTGTATTTAAGTGTGAAGTTGGATTTTTGGTTAGGCTTACAAAACATGGATTCAAATATTCTTTCAATGACAAATCTTATTCAACAAAGAAAGTAAAGACTGAATCAGAAGCTAAAACATACCTCAAAAAGTTAAAAGAAAGAAATTCTAAAAACTGGGAATATGTTAAGGTGAATGAAAAAACCGTTTTGTAACAAAGTTCTCCCTACATACGTAACTGATATATGAAATACATAGACTTATCTTCTATTAAACATATCATTTGTTATGGCGGTATTCGTGGCCGATTAAATTGGCCAATGAAAGTTGTATTCACAAATGGCGATTCAAAAGTATTGAAGCGTGACCCTTTGGGAATATATGTGGTAATTAATTATGTTCGCAATTACTTTCCAAAAGAACATAACATAAATTCCACCAATCTATTTTCTGAAATGAAACATTTATTGTAACAAAGTTCTCCCTTAAAACGTAACTTGACTATGAACAAGGAAACTAATAAAATCACCGAGATTGAAGTTGAGTTGTGGAAAAAGTTTGAGAAAAATACAAAAAATATTAAATCAATCCGCAGCAGAGTGAAAGAAATTGCCAGTATCATAGAAAATGGTAAATCTGGTGAACAATACTTTTCGGAATTATTGAACCTTAACATTTGTCTTGACCAAGCCTTAACGGTAAAATCTATGATTTTTTCAAGACTTATTCGTTTAAACCCCAATTTTCAATACAACTAATCATGGGAGCAAACATTAGAGAGCAGGCGTTAGCACTTTGTAATCGTGACATTCGTTTACAGTTGGATGTTGTAAATGTTCATCTTTTGAGCAAAGAGAATAAAAAAGCATTAAAAGAATACAAATTGCTGGAGGAAAAAATGGCAGAATTAAAAAAACACCTCATAACACTTTATGCAGATGGCAAACAAAAAAAGTTTAAAGTTGAAATCCACCAAAAGCCGGAACCAAGACGTAAAGATTCGTTTTGGTTTGATGGTCATGTAGCAACTGTTACAAATGGTAAAACAACAGTTAATATTGTTGCACTCGGTCGTATTGATGTTTTCTTTAATCCCAATGAAAGCAGTATGACAAATGACGATGCCAGAAAGGAAGCCAGAAAAAGGGGTTATACTGATAAAAAACTCACTAACATATGTAAGCATGATGGTTTCAGTAACAGTAATTGGTTTACTTTTGAGGTTTTTATTTATGGAGAAGCTACAATGAATGAACATACGGATATAAACTTTAATGATGCTATTGCATATGCAAAATCTCTTTTAAACAATTTGTAACAAATACACTCTCCCTTTCGTAATTAAAGCATGGACAGAGAAAAGTGGAATCAACTTGTAACCAAACTCCTTTCGATAGGCGGCACAAGAGTTGTTGAAGTCTTTGAAGAGGACTTGGATAAACTACTTGAGAGAGGAGCAATCATTCAAGGTAAGCCACGCTTAGTAAAACGAAGAATGCGTCCTTGCAGATGCCATCAAAACAGTGTATTGTACTACGAAAATTATCAAGTAATAAAACCTGACCTCAGAATTGTTACCGGCTGGAGTTTATCAAATGATGGATTGTGGAGGCAGCATACATGGTTGAAAGACAATAAAGAGATTGTGGAAACAACTGTAAAACGCCAGGTTTACTTTGGTATTGTTTTGGAAGGTCAAGAATTAGAAGATTTTTGTTTTGTTAATCAGTAACAAAGTTCTCCCTTATTTCGTAACTCTATCATGGCAACATATAAATCAAGAGCCGACATTGAAAAGGCTGAAAATAAAAGACTTACTCGTAATAATCTTAAAAAGATTAAAAAACTTATGAGTAAAGTAGAAAACCTTTTTAATGAATTACCAAATACAGTTCAACACAATATTTGGAATGTTCATAATGAAGATTGCTCACTTAACCATTGTATTCGTTGGGGTGTTCAAGCATCGGATGAGTTGCTGGAAAAGAAAACCTTCAAAAAAATTACAGAAGA
>NZ_CALFIG010000141.1 GCF_937876455.1 uncultured Flavobacterium sp. | reverse complement strand
ACTTTCTAATTTAATTGTTTTAAAAAAAAAGCTATTTCAATTAAGAAATAGCTTTTAAAAACGTTTTATACTTGTAGCTGTTTACCAAGCCAAATTAATTTTTAATTCAAATTCGTCATTAATAGTCTTGTCTCCTAAATCAGTGAAAAAACTACCTGAGCCATATTTGATATCATATTTTGTACGGTCAATTTTAACTACAGAAGATGCCGCATTACCATTGATAACAATATCAAAAGTAACTGGTTTAGTAATTCCTTTGATAGTTAAATCTGCCGTTACTGTGTAGTTAGTTTTGTTTTTTGTGCTGATGTTTTTGAATACTAAAGTAGCTGTTTTGAATTTATCAACACCAAAAAAATCTTCCGCTTTTAAATGTCCGTCTAATTTTTCTTTCCATTCTCCTTTTAAATCAGTTGTATTGATAGTTGTCATGTCAACTGTGAACGAACCGCCTTTTAAGTAGCCGTTTTTGAATGTTAAGTTTCCTTCTTTAAAATCAATAGTTCCTGAATGTTCACCTGTTACTTTTTTACCTGTCCAGTTGATTGTACTTTTAGAAACATTGATTTTTTTTGTTTGTGCTGTAGCTGAAAAAGTCACTAAAGCTACAAGTGCTAATGCAATTGATTTTAAATTTCTCATGATTAAAATATTTAGTTATTAAATTGTTTCAAATAATTCGGTTTCTGGTTTTCTTACTTTAGCTAAATGCTGTAATTGATCTTCTTCATGTCTGTAGCCAATTGTTGCTACTAATGACGCATTTAATCCTTTAGCAGATAAACCAAGAATGTCATTGTATTTTTGGGCTTCAAATCCTTCCATTGGTGTAACATCAATTTTTAATTCTGCTGCGGCACATAATAAGTTTCCTAATGCAAGATAGGTTTGTTTGGAAGTCCAAATATTCATTTGATCTTCAGGCATGTTTAAAATTGCATTTTTCATAAATGTTTTGTATCCGTCTAAAGCTTCAATAGGAATATTTCTTGTGTTTGCTGTATTTTCAAAAAAAGCATCAATATAAGCTTCGTCGATTTTTGATATATTGGCAAAAACTAATAAATGCGAAGCCTCTACAATTTGCGATTGCCCCCAAGAAGCTGTTTGTAATTGTGTTCTTAGCTCTGGATTTTCAATAATCAGTACTTTATAAGGTTGTAAACCATAAGCAGAAGCAGCTAATTGAATTGCTTTTTTTAAGGTTTGTAAATCTGAATTTGATACTTTTTTAGAAGTGTCAAATTTTTTTGTGGCATAACGCCAATTTTGATGTTCGATAAATGTGCTCATAGTTTATATTAATTTCTGTATTTTTCTAATAATGTATTTAAAATAGTCAATTCTTCAAGGGTTAGTTTTTTACCTAAATTGCTTTCAAAAGTTTCTACAATTGGGTCTAGCAGTGTTAAAATGTCAAGCCCTTTTTGTGTAATAGTAACTTCCATTTTTCGTTTGTTAGCAGGGCAAACATTTCTATTTACCATTTCTTTAGCAACTAATTTATCAACTAGGCGAGTGGTGTTACTTGTTTTGGCAATCATACGTTCTTGTATAACGCACATATTCGCGGGCTTTCCTTTTTGACCTCTTACAATTCGTAATACATTGTACTGCTCAGAAGATAAGTCATGCTTTTTTAACAATTCACTAAATTTATCATACACAACATGTTGTGTGTAAATTAGATTTAGAATTGTTTTCTTTTCTAATGGAATTTCCGAATTCGATTTGATGATTTCTTCAATTTTCATTTTCATGATATTTGTAGGTACAAATGTATGTATAATTTTTTATTTGTATATACAAGTGTTATTAATTTTTTGTTAAATTTTTTATATCTTATTTCTTATTGTAAATTTGAGCAAAATTATACACTATGGACGTTAATCAAAAAGAGTGGTGGTCATCTTATTTAGCAACGGAAGATGCTGTTATTGTAGATGTTAGAACAGAAGAAGAATGTGCTAATGGGACTATTCCTGGGTCTATAAATTTAGATATTTATAAAGGACAAGGATTTATTTATATGTTAGAAGAATTAAATCCTTCTAAAACGTATTTTGTGTATTGCCATGCGGGTGGAAGAAGTGCACAAGCTTGTGGCATCATGCGTCAGCTAGGATTTGAAAAAGTGTATAATCTAGTTGGAGGCATTTCTCAATGGGAAGGTCCTGTTGAATAACGAACACATTCTGATAAATGAAAAATATTAAGCATAGCTTATTTTATGTATTTGTTATTGGATTTTTTTCTGTTTTAATTTATTGGACCATTGATAATGGAAAATCATTAGAAAGGGGAAGGTATTTAAAAACAGTAACTTCTACTAATTCAGATTGGCAAGAGTTTATACATTCTTTGCATCATAATATTACACATCCGCTCGCTATTTTATTAGCTCAAATTGTTACTATTATTTTTGTAGCTCGTCTTTTTGGTTGGATATGCAAAAAAATAGGTCAACCTATGGTAATAGGTGAAATTCTTGCAGGGATTGTTTTAGGTCCTTCTTTCTTTGGGCATTATTTTCATGCGTATTCGTCTTTATTGTTTCCAGATTCGTCTTTAGATAATCTGAAATTTTTAAGCCAAATCGGATTGATATTTTTCATGTATGTTGTGGGAATGGAATTGGATTTAAAAGTATTAAAAAATAAAGCGCAAGAGGCCGTTGTAATTAGTCATGCAAGTATAATTATTCCATTTACCTTAGGTTTATTGTTAGCCTACACTATCTATACCCAGTATGCACCTCCAGGAGTCGCTTTTTTATCCTTTGGATTGTTTTTAGGTATTGCTATGAGTATTACGGCCTTTCCAGTATTGGCGCGTATCGTTCAAGAACGAGGTTTAAATAAAACTCGAATTGGAGCCATGGTAATTACATGTGCTGCAGCCGATGATATTACTGCATGGTGTATTTTAGCAGGTGTAATTGCTATAGTAAAAGCAGGATCAATTACTAGTTCGTTGTATATAATTGTACTGTCATTTATTTATGTGGTAGCTATGTTTAAGTTGGTTAAACCTTTCTTAAAACGAATTGGAAATTTATTTGATTCACAAGAAAAAATAACAAAACCTGTTGTAGCTATTTTCTTTTTAACGTTATTAATATCAGCTTATTTAACAGAAGTAATTGGTATTCATGCCCTTTTTGGTGCTTTTGTAGCGGGTGTAATTATGCCAGAAAACATGAAATTTAGAGCCATCTTTATTGAAAAGATAGAAGATGTATCTTTAGTTGTGTTATTGCCTTTGTTTTTTGTATTTACAGGTTTACGTACAGAAATTGGGTTATTGAATAATATAGCATTATGGAAAGTATGTGGGTTGATTATTGCTGTTGCTGTAATTGGTAAGTTTTTAGGTAGTACATTAACCGCTAAGTTTGTAGGACAAAATTGGCGCGACAGCTTAACAATAGGGGCTTTAATGAATACAAGAGGTTTGATGGAACTTGTTGTATTAAACATTGGATATGATTTAGGTGTCTTGACTAAGGAAGTATTTGCTATGATGGTTATTATGGCTTTAGCTACCACTTTTATGACGGGTCCAGCCCTGAATTTAATCGATTTTATATTTAAACGCAGAAAAAATATAGTACCACAAGAAGCGTTGAACAATGCATATAAAGTGCTGCTTTCTTTTGAGAATCCTGAGGAAGGAAAAACGTTAATAAAAGTAGCCTCTAATTTTATGTCTACCAAAGAAGAAAAACAAGCCGTTACTGCCATGTATATTTCTTCTACAAATGAAATCAATCCGTATAAGATTGAAGAGTATGAAAAAGAAAGCTTTAAACCTGTATTAAAGGAAGCAGAAAAAACAAATACTAAAGTAACTACACTTTTCAAAGCGTCAAGAGATATTGATGCCGATGTTGTTGATGTTGCCAATAAAGGGGCTTTTGATTTTGTAATTATTAATATAGGTGCATCTATTTTTGAAGGTACCGTTTTAGGTAAAATTTTAGGTATTACATCTAAGATTATTAATCCTGAAAATTTATTAAATACATTTACAGGAAAAGAAAAATTATTTGAAAGTAATTATTTTGACGATAAAACACAGGCAATCATTTCTAAAACAGAGGCGCCTTTGGGTGTTTTTGTAGACAAAAATCTAACAAAAACTGAAAATATATCGGTTATTTTATTCAATAAAGAAGATCAATTTTTGTTAGAATATGTGAAACGTCTTAAGAAAAATTCGACAGCTAAAATTTCTATTTTTGATACCTATGAAGTAATGAACGATAACAACAAGGTGGTTCATGAGAATGTAAAAGTAGTTCACTCGTCAAAATTAGAAAAAGACTTTTTAAAAGAACAAGACTTGTTGATTTTGAGTATGGATAGTTGGAAAAAACTAATAGATACTCGTAGTGTGTGGTTAAATAATACCCCATCGCTATTAATAATAAAACCTTAATTTACATGTTGCAAATTGGCACTTATCATACCTTAAAAATTGCGAGAGCAACAAAAGTCGGGCTTTTTTTAGTTAACGAAACGGAAGAAGTATTGTTGCCCAATAAATATGTACCAGCTGAATATCATATAGGTGATGATTTAACTGTTTTCATCTATTTAGATCATGAAGAACGTCCCGTTGCTACGACACTTAAGCCTTATATTACACTTAATGAATTTGCTGTGTTAAAAGTAAATTATACCAATAGTTTTGGTGCATTTTTAGATTGGGGTTTAGAAAAAGATTTGTTTGTTCCTTTTAAAGAACAAGCTCGTCCAATGGAAAAAGACAAACGTTATGTGGTGTTTCTTTATTTAGATGAAAAAACAAACCGCTTAGTTGCGTCTAGTAAAATAAATCAGTTTTTAGAACAAGAAGAAATCGATTTAACGGTTAATCAAGAAGTGAATTTAATGGTTTCACACATCACAGATGCTGGAATTAACGTTATTATTAATGGTTTGCATAAAGGGTTAGCTTATAAAAACGAAGTGTATGAAACTGTTTCACCAGGATATAAAACAAAAGGATATATAAAACACATTAGACCAGATGGTAAAATTGATGTTTCCTTTCAAAAACTTGGTTTTGAAGTTATAGACGATTCTGCAAAGCATGTTCTACAAGCCTTAAAAGACAATAAAGGTTTTCTAAAATTAACAGATAATAGTCATCCAGAGGAAATAAAAACGGTTTTGAAGATGAGTAAAAAAACCTTCAAAAAAGCTATTGGTAGTTTATACAAACAAAAACAAATTGATTTAAAAGCAGACGGAATTTATTTACTTTAATTATTCGCCGCCACTCCCTTCATCACTATTGTCTAATTTTACAGGATAATTTCCAAATAAGGCTAGAAATTTCTTTGTTTGATAAGTTCTATAGGACATTTTGTTGGACAAACAAATAATGGTTAAACTGTCGTTTTTCATGGTAATATATGACGAAGTATTGCCATGCCACCATCCGTTATGATACGTTAATGTAGGGGCTTCTTTCCATTCTCTTAGACGAATGCCTAAACCATAATTTTTTTCCCCTTTTGATTCGTAACTATAGCCTTTGTAAATTTCTTTTTGTAAGGCTTTGCTATAAAAATTTTCAGAATACGTAGCTAAATCAAATTTCAATAAATCACGAGGTGTAGAATAGATATTTTTATCGCCATACACTAAATCTAAATGGTCAAATGCTAAACGCAATCGGTTTGCTTTATAAGTTTGACTTACCGTGTCATGATGTTTTTCATAATCAAACACAAACGTATTTTTCATGCCTAACGGTTTGAAGAGTAATTCTTGCATCGCTTCATGATAACGCATGCCTGAAACTTTTTCTATAATTAAAGCTAATAAAGCATAATTGGTGTTGCAATATGAAAAACGTGTTCCCGGTTTAGATTCTAAATGAATTTTACCTGAATTGATTAAATTTAATATATCTTGATTGGTAATTCGTTTTTTTCTATCCCATTTTACATCTTTTTCAATAAAATACCCATAATGTCTTAATCCACTTCGGTGATTTAATAACATTCGAACGGTAATATCGTCAAAATAAAAATGGTCTAAATATTTAGAAACTTTATCGTCTAGTGCTATTTTTTCTGCATCAACCATTCGTAAAATAACAGAAGCTGTTAAGACTTTACTTACTGATGCAATGTGTAAGGGTTTGTTTTTATGAATAGAATCTTTTCGCTCTATATAAGCTAACCCTTGATAGTTTTCGTATAAAATTTTACCATTTTTGGCTACTAAAAATGAACCAAAATAATCTTTATTTCCAATAAGTTTTTTATAGTAAAAAGCAATATCGTTTTTTTTCTTAGTTACATAATTGGCATCTAGTGGATTGAAATTAACAAAGAAATCGCTATCACTGTTTTGAGTATTGTTGTTTAATGAAAACGTTTTACTGTTACTTTTATCGTTGCAAGACACTAATAAAAAAAGAAGCGGCAGATAGTATAGTTTAAATTTCATTATTTTAGTACTTCTATAAGGGGATTATATTTTTAAATTCGGGCACAAAAATATCTTTTTTTTTCGGAGAAATAAATAGTACATTAAATTTATTATCACAACTTATTAACCATTTTTATATAAGGTGATTCATTTAGTTTTGTTTTTTAATGTCTTAAAATTAAACTAAATTTGTAACAGAAAATTAAATCTCAGTAAAATAATTCATTTATGAGTACAATAGCATGGAAAACAGTCAAAGAATTTGACGACATAACCTATAAAAAATGTAATGGTGTAGCCCGAATTGCTTTCAATAGACCCGATGTTAGAAATGCATTCAGACCCAAAACTACTTCAGAATTATTAGACGCTTTTAAAGACGCACATGAAGATACATCTATAGGTGTGGTTTTATTGTCAGCAGAAGGCCCTTCTACTAAAGATGGTATATGGTCTTTTTGTAGTGGTGGGGATCAAAAAGCAAGAGGAAAGCAAGGTTATGTTGGCGAAGATGGTTACCATCGTTTAAATATTTTAGAAGTTCAACGTTTAATTCGTTTTATGCCAAAAGCAGTTATTGCGGTTGTCCCAGGTTGGGCTGTTGGTGGAGGTCATTCCTTACATGTGGTTTGTGATTTAACGTTAGCTAGTAAAGAACATGCTATTTTTAAACAAACAGATGCCGATGTAACTAGTTTTGATGGTGGCTATGGTTCGGCGTATTTAGCTAAAATGGTTGGACAAAAGAAAGCAAGAGAAATTTTCTTTTTAGGTAGAAATTATTCGGCTCAAGAGGCATACGAAATGGGAATGGTAAACGCTGTTATTCCTCATGACGAACTAGAAAATACAGCGTATGAATGGGCGCAAGAGATTTTGGCTAAATCACCTATTTCTATTAAAATGTTAAAATTTGCAATGAATTTAACCGATGACGGTATGGTGGGGCAGCAAGTTTTTGCAGGTGAAGCTACACGTTTGGCTTATATGAGTGATGAAGCAATTGAAGGAAGAAATGCCTTTTTGGAAAAACGTAAACCTAATTTTGAGAAAAAGTATATTCCATAAGTGATTAGTGAAAAGTGATTAGTGAAAAGTGATTAGTAATTAGTAATTAGTATATAATTTAATCCTAATTCTTAACTCTTAACACGTAATTCGTAAATCCCAAATCGTAAATCATAGATGGATTTTCTTTGTGTCTTTTGTGGTAACTCTGTGAAACTTTGTGATACAGCTAATA
>NZ_CALFIG010000140.1 GCF_937876455.1 uncultured Flavobacterium sp. | reverse complement strand
CTTTCCCTACACGACGCTCTTCCGATCTAAGTTTAAAATCGGAAACGCTTTTTGCTAGATTAGTTTTGTTTTTTGCTTTTGCACTATCCTTAGGTGCTACCTATTATTATCACAAAAAGAACAAAGTAGGCGTTTTATTTGCTGGGTTTCAAAATGTGTTATTCATTTTGATTGCAGTCTATTTATACACCATAGAATTTATAAGCTTAGCCAAGCTAATACTTGTAGAATTTTGGTTGCTTTTTACCTTGTTTTCCATCAAAAAATACTACACCAAAATCAAACAAGACTAAAACAACAATTGCATTACATAATCATCCATTACATACCCATTCCCTATGGGAACAACTTCTTCTTGTATAATTGAAAAGCCCAATTTAGTATAAAACAATTGTGCCGAATTGTATTTATTTACATTTAAAAACAAACCTTTTTGGTTGTGTTCTTTTGCTTCCTCACTTGCAAAATCAATTAACTGCTTACCAATACCGTTTCCTTGGCACGAACGCAACACATACAATTTATGAATTTTTGTAAGCAGAGAAGCCTTACAATCATGTTCAATAGCCAAAAACCCAACTGGAAAACCATTTTCTTCGGCTAGAAAAAATTGCTGTCCTTTCTTCATTTGCGTTTCTAAGGCATCTAGCGCGTAAAAATTAGTCAGCATATACTCTAATTGTTCAACAGACAAAATAGAGGCATACGTTTGTGGCCAAATTTCGTGTGCCATATGTTGGATAATTGGTAACTCTGTTAGTGCAACTCGGTGTATTGAAATCATTACTATAAATCGTTTTATACAAAAATACTAAAAATAAAAAAAGGGCTACTGATGAGTAGCCCTTTTAGTTTATTTATTGAATTAATTATTTTTTATAAACTTTTAATTCTGCTGATTTATCTTCTGCATATACTTTTACTATATACATAGCAGTTGATAATTCAGTCATATCTACTTGAACATTAGTTGCATTTGGCTGAACCACTTTCACTAATTGACCATTTAGATTATAGATTTGAATTGAAGTAATCTCTTTTGTGTAAACAATAGTTAATTGATCCACAACTGGATTTGGATAGAATTTCAAGTTTTCTAAATCAAATGTTCTATTATCAAGTGTTACTGTTACCGTAACAGCTAATGCTGTACTTCTACATGAACCAACTACTGAAACTGCATAATATGTAGCTCCATCAACTAATTGTGTTCCTGCTGCAATTGCATTTGTTCCTGCTGCTGCATCAGCTGCAGTTGGATACCAAATAACGTTTGTTCCACTTACTGAAATATCTTCAATTGTAGCATCTGCTGCTACACCTCCAAATACAGTTTGCGTTGATGCACCTGTTGGCGCTGGCAATGCTGTGATAGTAATAGTTACAGGGGTTCTTGTACTTTCGCAACCATTAATAGTTTGCGATACATAATAAGTATTTGCACTCAATATGTCAGTTGAAGCCAACGGAGTACCTCCTGTTGATGCACTATACCAATTAATACTTGAACCATTAGGTAACAATTGTGATACAGTAGGCGCAGAACAGAAATCTTGAGCTGAAGCATTTGGTGCAGATGGAATTGTATTAATAACTGCTGTCACCGCTAATCTTGTTGTACTTTCACAACCATTAACTGTTTGAGTAGCATAATATGTTGTTCCATTTACTAAGCCCACAAGTGACCATAATGAAGCTGGATACTCTGTACCACCTGTAGCAGCATTATACCATCTTATATTACTTCCTGTTACTACTAATTGTGATAAATTAGCCGAACCACAGAATGTTTGAGAAGCAGTACCTGTTGGTGCATTTGTAACATTAATTGTTACAACTACTGAAGCTATAGATGAACATCCATTCGCATTTGTACCTTTAATGTAATACGTACCAGAAGTTGTTACCGCATTTGGATTTGTTAATACAGTCGTAGCCGCTGAATCCGTAAAATAAGTATATGTTAATCCTGAATCAGAACCTGTTGTTACTGCTGAAGCTGTCAAATCAACCGTACTTGGATAACAAACCGTCGCTGGCGCTACAGTTGTTACGGTAGGTAGCGGATTGATTGTTACCGTTACTGGCATTACTACTGAACATCCATTCGCATTTGTACCTTTAATATAGTATGTTCCAGAAGTTGCCACTGCACTTGGAGTTGCTAAAGCAGTCGTTGCAGCTGAATCCGTAAAATAAGTAAATGTTAATCCTGAATCAGAACCTGTTGTTACTGCTGAAGCTGTTAAATCTATAGTTGCAGGTGCACATACTGCTGCTGGGTTAACTGTTGCCACTGTTGGCAAAGCATTAACCGTTAAAGTAATTGTTCCACTAGCAGAACAACCTGTAGAGGTTACTGAACTTACTGTGTAGGTAGTAGTTGTTGCAGTCGCTGACTTAACATACACAGTAGTCGCATACCCACCAGTATATGGCGTTGTAGCTGCGGCATTTGTATATAAGTTAGTCGTTGGAGACCACGTAATATTTGTAGATGCTGAATTGTCTAAAACCATATTAGGTCTCGCATTTCCAGAACTTGAAGGTGTTGTTGCGGCTAAAATTGAAGCAGCTGTTACACTATCAGCTCTGTACCAGTTTGTACTTACAAATCCAGGATCTGAATTTTTCATTTGAACAAAATCAGTTGTAGTACCTGAATTGGTATTACTGTAAGACGTTTGAATAACAATATTACTTACACCGTCCCATGCAAACTGACCGTTTAATGGAATAGTTACCACTCCAACTGCAACTGGTAAATCTGCTGCTGCTCTTACATTTGTAGTAGCTGGTAAAAATGCAGTAGATGTTAAGACTGTTGCACTTGTAGAAGCCATATCTACTTGGAAATTTTGTAATGTTCCAGTAAATGTAGAACCTACAGCAGTCACTTCAAATGATAGCGATTGAATTGGAATATTTGGCATTAAACCTAATGCTGTCAATTCAGATGCTTTAATTAACATTTGATGTTTTGTACCACCATAATAATTTGTAAATGGACTAGGGTAAGCCGTAGTTGCATTTGTTGTATTTGCCGTACCCACATTAACTGTTGAACCTACTGTTCCTCCTGTTACTGTAAGTGCTTGTATTGAATTCACACAAACTGCTGGTGCAGCTGGTGCAATTGTAATTGCAGATGGCGTAGGATTTACATTTACTACATACGTAGCTGTAGTACTACATGTTCCTGCTGACTGTGAAGCTGTTAATGTATAGGTAGTTGAACTTGTTGGGTTAAATGTCCAACCTGTAGAACTGTTTCCTGTTACACCTGTTATTGGAGACCAAGTATATACATCATAACTAGAACCTCCAGTTGCTACTGTTACAGCTGTAGTTGTAGCTTGACCATTACAAATCGTAGCTGAAGCACCACTTAACGTAATAGAAGGAGGAATATTTAATGTAGCCGTAACTGGCACACGTAATCCTGTACAAACATCAGATAAACTCCAGTTATAGAAGAAATAATATGATGTAGAAGTACCAGAAATGTATCCGCTTGTAATATCTCCAAAATAACTTAATGAATATGGGAAACCACCTAATGCAGATTCTCTTACCATTGAAGTTCCTGAAATAGCTAATAATCTATATCCTGTTCCAGCTGGAATAATGAAATCTAATGGAACCGTATATTGTACTGGAGTAGTCGCATTTCCTGCAGGAACAGCTATCGTTTTTGAATTAATAACTGCACCCGTAGAATTTTGTAATTGAACCACTAAATTCCCTGCTGTAGCACTTGCTAAATACACATCTACTGAATTCAATTTAGATTTAACATTTAAATTAAATACTAAACCATACGTAGATGGAGTTGTACTAGTAGTAGCTGTTGTAGAAGCTCTACCTAAACCTGCATTTACAGCACCTAAAGCATTTTCTTCAACATAATAAGTAGTTGTTGCTGAAATAGATGGTGTTGTAAAGGTTGATCCTGAAGCTAATACGCTACCTCCTGTTTGCGCCGCATACCAGTTTAATAAGTTACCTGGAGTAGACTCTGTAGCTGAAAGTGTAAACGCTGAACTATTTGCACAAATCGTTTGACCTGCTACTGAAGCCGGTTGCGGGTTATTTACAGTTACTGTAGCCGTTTTTACCAACTGTGTACCTGCATTATCTGTAATAGTTAACGTATAGGTTTTATCAGATGTTGGTGTAACCGCTAATGTAGCAGCTGTTCCAACAACTGATGTTCCATCACTCCAAGAATACGTATAAGGAATACACCCTCCTGTTGGATTGGCATACATCGTTACTGTTTCACCCACACAAATACTTGACGCTTGTGGCGCAATAGCAAACATAGATAAAGCAGCTACGTTTGTAGATACAGTAACATTTTGCGAAGCACTACATCCTGTTGCAATGTTAGTTGCTGTAACTGTATATGTTGTAGTTGCTCCTGTTGGAACTGTAGTTGTACCAGAAGCAGTATTTAATACATTTGTACTTCCAATTGACCATGTCCAGTTGTAACTTGATGTTACATTTGTAGCTATTTGACCACCTAAGATAAACTTAGGACGATTAGTACCTGTAGTACCAGTAGTTGTTGCCAACATAGCAGCTGGCGTTACACTATCTGATTGTTTATAAGTTGTACACGTAAATCCAGGCGCATCTACCTTCATAGTAGAACCAGTTGAAGTAGTTGCACTAGGCACTGAACTCCATGAGAAAGTTACTACTAAATTTGAAGTTCCATCCCAGTTGAATGAAGAGGATGAACCAGAACCTGTACCAAATGCTAACGTATTTACTGTATTTGCTACAGGTGTAAAGGCATTGTTTGTAGCCGTAGCTAAATACACTTGTGTACCTGTTGGCAAGAAAGTAGTTGTTAAATCAGTAGTTGATGTTTGATCTACCCATAATTGGAATCCTGTATAGGTTTGACCTGATGTTGTAGGTTCAAAACCAAGTGATGTAATATTACCTGCCGAATAACCTAAAGCAGTTAATTCAGAAGCTCTAATTAAATATTGCGTTTTTGCACCTCCCCAAGCTCCAGGTAAGAAAGACTGACCCGCAGAAGAAGATGTTGAAGCACCAGCTCCTAAATTAGTTGCCCCTGCTTGTATATTAATTACAGTTGCATCTAAATTAATTGTACTTCCTGCACAAGCCACGTTTGGACTTGCTGTTGCAGTAGTAATTACTGGAAGCGGATTAACCGTAACTGTAACTGTTGCAGTAGTTTGACATGAACCATCTACCGCTGTAACTGTATATGTATATGAACCTACCGTTGTTGGTGTTGCTGTGATAGAAGCACCTGATTGTGCAGTTGCTACACCACTGTTGGCTGTAGACAACCAAGAATATGCATAAGTTTGTGCTGGTGTAGTAGCACTATTAGCCGCTGTAAGTGTGATAGACTGCCCAATACAAATTGATGTAGCAGTTGATGTCGCTGTAATAGCATCTGGTGTACTTACCGAAACAGTAACTGCTGTACGTGGACTTTCACAACCTGTTGTAGGATGCACTACCGCTACATAGAATGTAGTTGTTGCACTTATTGAAGATGTAAATGTAGTAGAAGTACTTGATTGTACTACTGTACCAGCAGTTGCTGCATCATACCATTTAAACGTTGGCGTAGTAAATGCATTAGTATCTGCTACACTAGCTGTTGGTATTTGTGTACCACATTGTGTAGAGTTAGTAGCCGTAGGCGCTGTAGGTAATGGATTTACTGTAACCGTTGTCGTTGCCGTAATTGGACATCCATTAACAGTAGCTGTACCTGTATAGGTTGTTGTGGTTGTAGGATTTACTACTAAAGGATTAGTAGTTCCTACAACAGACGTACCATCTGACCAAGAATAAGCTGTTGGAGTAGCCACAGTAGCACCACCTCCAACATTTGAGCTAGTTATATTTAACATGTAGTCTTCATATTCACCATATGAAACTGACGGTGTAGATGATGCAATAGTACCTTCGTTACAGATAACTCTCATTCTTGTTTTTCCATTAAAAGCACTGGCAGGGATTGTAAACGAACCTGTTTCTGTATGGGCTCCAGAAGTTGTAGCAGTAGCAGCATAAACGTTTTCGCCAGCATCAGCAAAATCTCCATCTCTATTGTAATCAATAAAAATTGCCATTGAATTTCCATAAGCAGTAGTGCTTTGTAATGAACTTAATGAAAAATTATATGTTTGTCCTGCTGTAACAGCATAAGGTCCAAAAGATGTATAATTTGAAAATGCTCCTGCAGTTCCAGTAGCTGCACCAATTGTACCTGTTAATGAATTTATTGCAGAAGTATTATTTAAAATTGTTGTTGCTCCCTGAGTAATAGTAACATTACCTAAATCCTCGTCTGTCGTTGCATTTGTAACTGACGGAGTTGAATATAAAGTAGAAGGTGCTGCATTAGAAAACGAAATACTTAAACTAGAAGGACTTCCTGCACACACTGTAGCAAGAGAAGCCGCAGCTGTAGCCGACACACCTAAATTAGGTTCGTCTGTATAAGCTGTACCTGTTACACTTCTTGTTAAACTATTAGCGTCTGTTGCTGTAATAGACCATGTAATAGTAGCATTAGTTGGCGTAACTGTTGGTATCGTTGCTGTCCAAGTATCCGCTACTAAAGCGCCATTATTAGTTGAGTTTGTCATGTTGATAGCTGTTTGTGCTACCCCATTTATACTATAATTTAAAACTACGGTAGTAATTGCTCCACCACCTGGCGTAATAAGTACACTTATAGCTCTTGCTACATTTGTACATTGATTACCAGAAGGTGTAACAGTTGGTGTAGCTAATGTAGCTGCTGCTTTTGAAGCCATTACATAATACCCATCTAAAGTTGTTACTTCAGGCGTTGTAGATTGTAATGAAGAAGCAGTAGCTGTAGTTGTTAAACCACCTACCATACTATATGCACCCGTTAATGTAGTGCTACTTGCAATAGCATCAGCACCATTTGGTGTATCTGAAATTTTTACTAACGCATTTGTAAAGTTAGCTGAACCATTTGTAATAGAAGCAGCCCAATATCTATTTGTGTTTAATGCACCAATTAAAGTACCATTCGTACCACCTGTAGCTGCATCAAAAACTTCTGCTTTTACAGAAACCGTACCACCAGCATTTGTTAATGGATTAACTAATGCAAATGGATTAAATCCTGATTTACCTACAGGGAACGAATACGTTGAACCTGTTACTAAACTTGCAGGTAAGCTTCTTTCTAAAGCTCCTTTCATATATGCTGTTGCAGAACCAGCAGAAACCGCAGCAACTGCTGTATTTGGAACTGTTAACACATAGGTTGAATTATCTAAAATACCAGCTGTTAATGTTAATGTACCAGCTGTTCCTACTAATGTTCTTGTAAATGGAACTGTTACTACATTATTAGGTGCAGTAGCTGTATTATTAATTGTTAAAGAAGCTGGACCATTTGTTGCTGGAAACTCTAATGAATTTGCTGTTTGAGCAACCGCACCATTATAAGTTAATGTGTTAGTTCCCGTAAACGTACCTGAAACTACCGATGCACCCCCTGACAAAGCAGTAGTAGGTGCTGTAGAAACTGTAAACGTAGTAGCGGTGTTAATAGCAGTAACCGTTGTATTTGCAGCAAAAACGCCAACACCCGCAGAAACGGTTACAGTCATACCAACTTGTAAGCCAACAGTACTTGCAACCGTAATTGTTGTAGTACTTGATGTTGCACCTGCAGCCGAAGTATAACTATGGGTAGGAATATAAACAACGCTTCCACTTCCTGTAATATTTCCATTTGAAATAATTAAAGAACCTTTAACATTAATATTCATTGTCCCGGTTAAATTAATCCCCGCTGCATTATTTACTCTGAACACAACTGATCCATTAGTTGTTCCTGCAAAAGAAACATTTTGAGCAGTTGTACCGTTAAATTCTATCTTATTTGTTGATGATGAACCTGAAACTAATAAATCTCCTGCGACTTGATTAAATTGACCTGCCACAAGTAACGAAGCTGTAGAAGAACCAGAAGTAACATCTAATCTACCTCCATTTTGAATTACATTTCCAAGGACTTTAACTGTACCTGAAGTAGAAGAAACTTCAAACGTACCTCCATTTAAAATTAAATCACCATTTACGGTAACTGTACCTCCTGTTGTCGCTCTAAATCTACCCGTACCGGTAGCCGTAATAGTTAAATTACCTTGAATAACAGCTGTCGTAGTAGCTGCCCAAAAACTCATAGTTGCTGAAGCTGCACTACAGTTGTAAGTAACATTACCAAACGTTTGTGCATTATTAGTTGCAGTAGTAGTCGAAGTAGTAATACCTGTAATTGTTAAATTTGACGTTGCGCCCCATGTAGCCAATGGCACTGGTGGCGCACCAGTTGTACCACCTGTAGAATTACAGTTTGATCCATTTGTAAAAGTTAATGTTGCTACAGAACCCACTAATGTATTACCAGCCGCACCTAAATTAACAACTCCCGTTGATGCCACAGTAACTAAAGTACCTGTTCCCCCTGTTGTAGTAATAGTATTTGAAGTAGAGCCTGCAAAATTAATTGTTCCTGCAACTAATCCTGTATTACCCGTACCTGAGAAAACTATAGCGGCAGCTTGCGTTGCGTGTGTTAAATTTAATGTACTGCCACTTTCTACCACAAAATCATCTCCAGGACCCCCTGTAACCGTAATTGTTCTAGTGGTAGTTGTAGAAGACTGCAAGGTAACCGCAGTATTGCTAGTAATTTTTAATTGTCCTACAGAAACCGCAGCACCAATATTTATAGTTGTACTTCCTCCTGGCGTTGTTCCATCACCATCAATAATATATACATCTGTAGCAGCGAAAGCAGTAGGAGCTGTACCCGTACCATCTGCCATTGTATTCCATTTACCTAAAGTTGCAAAAGCATCTCCTGTTGCTCCTGTCCAGTAATACGTAGCACCATTTAAGGTTGCTTGTGTACCAGTTAAATAACCAGACCCTGTTTCAATAACTGACGCAATCCTATAATAATATGTTGTACCAGGTATTAAACCTGAAGCAGTAGGTAAATTATAAGCTGTTCCTGTCCCTGCAGTTGTTGTAGAAGGAATATCCGAACCAACTTGGGTAAAGTTTACATTATCAGTAGAACGATATACTCTAAAAGCCGTTTCATTAGTAGAGTTATCCACCCAATTTACCGTCATACCCACTTGAGTTACGGCTGTTGCTGTAAAACTAATTGGTAAAGCATTAGGCGAAACACCTTCACGAATAACCAGATTGTCTATGTAAACATCATAACTACCATAAGAAGAAGCTACTTGAAAACCAAATTTCGCAGTTGCAATTTTATATGAATCAGGAATTAAGACAAGTTTAGTCACCCAAGACCCAGAAGTAGTTGTACTTATAGTCGATAAATTATTCCATGTATTTCCACCATCTAATGAACCAACAAGAGTTACCGTTGCAGAACCTGCATAAGAATATGAGAAACTTACAATCGGCGAAGTTGAAGTAGACAAATTTACTGATGGAGATTCGATTCTTCTTGTATTACCTGAAGAACACCAACCATCATTAAACCACAAAATACTTGAACCATCAACTGGAGCTGCTATCGTACTATATGGTGTACATCCTGAATCTCCTATTCCAGTATTCAAAACACTTGCATATGCGGAACCATTCCAAGTCATTTTACCCCAATCTTTTCCTCCAGAAGTAGCACATGCTGTAGCTGGTGCGACGTTATTTACAGGTCTTGATTGAGTCCAACCTAAAGGAGCATTTGGACCACCAGGCGTAACTGCAGTATTAGAATTTCCATTCAGATACCACGTTCCTTCAAAACTTTCAGACAAATAGGTTTGTCCGTTTACAGAAACAAAAGAAAACAATGTCACAAACAGCGCAATTAACGAAAGCCAGGTTCGTTTTTTACCTGTGTACGACGTTTCTCCTTGTTTTGTAGAAGTTGGTGAACCCGTGGAAAAACGGGTATCAACCGAATCGTAATTGTTTATCATAAGAATTAATTTAGTTTATTATATGTAATTTACAAATATATTTGTTTTTTTAAATAAATAACACAGATCGGAAGAGC
>NZ_CALFIG010000139.1 GCF_937876455.1 uncultured Flavobacterium sp. | reverse complement strand
GTGCCAAGGCAAGCAACCCAGCCAAAACCTTCTCCTGCGTGGCCTCGTCTTGTTCATCAAACCAGACATCGAATAGAGAGATCGTTTTTGGGATTCCCAATGTTGAAGATGCGCTGATACGCCACGCCATCCTTGTTTTCAATGATTTTGACACAGCTTATCAAATTAAACGTTTTTACCCGCTTGAAGCCATGAATAACCTTATTGTTGAACCTTGGACACGATTAAAAGCAGTAAAAAC
This sequence comes from uncultured Flavobacterium sp., assembly GCF_937876455.1. Taxonomy (GTDB): domain Bacteria; phylum Bacteroidota; class Bacteroidia; order Flavobacteriales; family Flavobacteriaceae; genus Flavobacterium. The sequence goes on along the minus strand of NZ_CALFIG010000139.1, from coordinate 3,805 downwards.
AATAAGTTCTCAAATTGGAGAAGAAATTACCAAGCAATATGACGTTACATTTACTAATGTACTTATTGTAATTGGTTGGACGCTCATTTTCTTATTTTTATCTTATTATATCGTTAAAAAAAGAGATTTATAGTATCTTTGCGATGCTATGAAAAAAATAGTTTCCCTTATTCTCGTTTGTAGTTTTACAGCCGTTTTTGGACAACAAATAACTGTATCGTCAAGCTATACGGCACAACAATTAGTGGAAAATATATTGATTAATAATCCCTGTATTCAAGTATCTAATGTTTCTGTAAGTGGTGGAAATTTTACTACCGGAGAAAAAAGTTATGGCTATTTTAATGCTAACTCCACTATTCTTCCGTTTCAAGAAGGTGTTTTACTTACTACAGGAAAACTAAATAATGCTGTGGGCCCTAATTCAAATTTTTCTGATGATGGGGGAAGTATGGGGTGGAATGGTGATTCAGATCTGAATACGGCACTAAATTTATCCAACACATTTAATGCAACAGTACTTGAATTTGATTTTGTGTCTTTAGCTAACACCATTCGTTTTGAATATATTTTTGCATCCGAACAATATTTATCTAATCCATCACCCAATCAATGTAATTATACTGATGGTTTTGCTTTTTTACTAAAAGAAGCAACCGCTTCCACCTACCAAAACCTAGCGGTAATACCTAACACAGCAATACCTGTAAAAGTAAATACCGTTAGAGGAAATGGAACAATTTGTCCTGCAGCCAATGCGGCTTATTTTGACGCTTTTAATAATGGAAGTTACCCCACTACATTTGATGGACAAACAAAAATACTTACGGCACAAGCAACAGTGACACCTAATGTTTTGTATCATATTAAACTGGTAATCGCAGATGAAGGCAATTACAGATATGATTCAGGTATATTTTTACGAGCAGGCAGTTTTGATGCTACAAAATATCTAGGTGAAAACAGATTACTTGCAACCAATAATCCTTTGTGCGCGAATGAAACGCTTATACTTGACGCCACAGAAACAGCAGCCACAAATTACCAATGGTTTTTAAATGGCACAGCTATTAGCGGCGCTAACAATCCTACCTATACAGTAACACAAACTGGTATTTATAGTGTAGAAATAACTGTAAATACTACTTGTATAATTACGGGGCAAATTGAAATTGAAACTGCACCCAATTTAATACTAAATCAAACTTCTTTTTCGGTATGTGATACAGACACTGACGGAATAGCCTCATTTGATTTGAATGTAATAAAAAATCAACTGTTTACCAATTTACCTAGCAATATAAATATAGATTTTTACATTGTACCAAATGGATCAACACCACTTCCAATTACATTTACAAATACCATCCCTTTTCAACAAACCATTTATGCACTTGTTACCAATTATCCTTCATGTTATACCCCATATCCTATTCAACTAACCGTAAACACCTTTAGCACTATATTTCCGACAGAAATTAAATTAGTATGCAACAATCAGCCTATAGAATTAGTTGCTCCTTCAGGCTATTCAAATTATACTTGGAACACCAATCCGCCTCAGCAAAGTACTTCTATTTTTGTGACAAATGCAGGAACTTATACGGTGAATTTTACAAATAGCAATGGTTGTTCGCAATCAAAAACCTATCTTGTTGAAACTTCAGAAATAGCTTTAATAGAAGATATTGAAACGGCTGACTTTGAAGATGTTACGCAAGTAATGATACATGTTTCAGGAAATGGCATTTATGAATATGCGATTAACGGAAGTCCATTTCAAAACACCCCGTTTTTTACACTAACCGAACCTGGAGAATACACTGCCATAGTGAATGATACAAGAGGATGCGGAAGTGTGTCAAAAACGTTTTATGTATTAAATTATCCCAAATTTTTTACCCCAAACGGAGACAGTTACAATGATTTATGGCAAATTAAAAATTTAGATAAAAAAGGATGGGGTTCTAGTAAAATTTATATTTTTGATAGATACGGTAAATTACTCAAACAGTTAAAACCAGCAGAAGACGGTTGGGATGGCACATTCAACAACCATAACCTTCCCGCAACTGACTATTGGTTTGTGTTAGCCTTACCAAATGGCAAAACAATACGAAGTCATTTTACCTTAAAACGTTAAAATAAAAACCAAATGAGAAACGTATTTTTTATTTTTATTGGAGGAGGCCTTGGAAGTACACTTCGGTATGCTATTAGTTATTTTTTTGCTAAAAATCAAGGAAATCAATTTCCTTGGGCTACCTTTGTGGCAAATGGATTAGGCTGTTTGGTAATTGGTCTCCTTTTTGGATACTTCCAAAAAAATAATGTACAAAACGACAGCTTAAAATTATTTTTAACCGTTGGTTTTTGCGGTGGATTTACTACGTTTTCGGCCTTAAGTCTAGAAAATTTCCAATTCATTCAAAATCAACACTATAATTTAGCAATAATCTATACAACAACCTCATTAGTTATTGGCTTACTAGCCGTTTACGCAGGTTTTAAACTATCAAATTAATGTTAGAATCACATCAAATAAGCACACTCAAGTCACTTTTAGAAACACCTAAACGTATTAGTATTATTCCACACAGAAATGTGGATGGTGATGCTATGGGTTCAACTCTTGGACTTTACAACATTCTCAAACAACTCAACCATCAAGTTACTGTAGTGGTGCCAAACGACATTCCTGAATACTTAAAGTGGCTTCCAGGAACAGACAATACAATTGTATTTGAAGGGAACGAAACAAACAACGCGACTAGAATTTTAGAAGAAAGTGAACTCATTTTTACGTTAGATTTTAATGCATTGCATAGAACAGGAGAGCAAATGGAACGTGTTTTAAAAACGCTACCCGCTACTTTTGTAATGATTGATCATCATGAAAAACCAGACACCTATGCCGCATTTACATTTTCGAGCACCACGTATGGTTCAACGTGTCAAATGGTATATGAATTTATCCAAGATTTAAACCTAAGCCACTACATAAACAAAGATGTGGCAAATTGTTTATATACAGGAATTGCAACAGATTCTGGCGGATTTAGATTTCCAAGAACAACAGGCGACACGCATCGTATTGTAGCGGATTTAATTGACAAAGGTGCCGAAAACACCCAAATCTACATTAACTTGTATGACAATTCTAACTACAATCGCTTACAATTATTAGGTCGTGCTTTACAAAACCTACGGGTATTACCTCAATACAACACCAGCTATATTGCGCTTTCACAAGATGATTTAGACGAATTTAACTATGAAAAAGGCGATACGGAAGGTATTGTAAATTATGGTTTAACAATAAAAGATGTTGATTTTACTGCTTTTTTCTCTGAAAATAAAGATGAAAAAATAATTAAAATATCGTTCCGCTCACAAGGCGATTTTGATGTAAACCAATTTGCACGTAAACACTTTAATGGTGGCGGGCACATAAATGCAGCAGGTGGCAAATCTTTTGACACTTTAGAAGATACAATCAATAAATTTATTGCTATTTTAGCAACTGAAAAAAAATAACTATGTTTTTAAAAAACTATTTTACTTTATTCCTTTTGGGAATAGTACTTACAGCCTGTTCAGAGCAACAAGCCCGTAAACCTATTTCACAATCTACAGGAACTTTTATGAAAGAATCTATCAAGAGAAATAAAAAATTGGTAGCTAATGAAGAAGATTTAATTAAAAAAGAAATTAAAAAAGATACAGCACACGCCTATATTGCCTCTGAAAAAGGATATTGGTACACTTACGAAACCTTAGGAGAAGGCAAAACAGCTCCTGTTAG